>JAGQQS010000492.1 GCA_020426105.1 Planctomycetaceae bacterium | reverse complement strand
CCCGTGGCCGAAAGGCCAGGTTTTTGGGAACGGCCTGGCCTTTCGGCCACGGGTTAAACGATTAATTCTGCCGCGTCGCGGCTGACACGACTGGTGTACGTGAAATGCGATCAGCAAAATTCAGGCAGCTTATTTCCGAAGTCAGCCGCAGGCGTGTGCTGCAGATTGGCGGGGCAGGATTGTTGAGTCCACGAACGCTGTCGGCGACCAGTGGTGATGCGCTTGTCGCCAAAGCGGACCACTGCATCGTCCTGTTTCTCAACGGCGGTCCCAGTCATCTGGATATGTGGGACATGAAGCCGGAAGCTCCCCTGGAAATACGCGGGGAGTTCGATCCGATCGCCAGCAGTCTGCCAGGTGTCCCGGTTTCTGAACATTTGCCGCGCCTCGCTCAACAGATGCATCGCGCGACGCTGATTCGATCGATGCATCACAGCGTCAATAATGCGCACGCAGCCGCTGTCTACGCGGCACTCACCGGACATGATCGCGGCGAACTGGGCGGCGGTGCCATGCCGACAGATAATCCATCGCCTGGTTCTGTGCTCGCAAAACTGCGACCAGCGGCCAACCGTACGCTGCCGTACATCAGCCTGCCTTACAAAACCAAAGAAGGAGCAGGCGGTCCGTTGCAACCTGGATTCCTCGCAGGTTTTATGGGGCCGACATTTGATCCATTCTGGGTTTTGAACAATCCCAACGCGGCTGACTTTCATGTGGATAACCTCGCACTACCGACTCCGGTGACACCGCAGCGTATGGGTGACCGGTCGCAGTTGTTATCAGGCCTTGGCCGTGGCCTGCAGATCCGCAATGAGCCGTCCCTGTCAGCCATCGACGACTTTCAGTTACGTGCGTTTGATTTACTGACATCGGATACCGCTCAGCAGGCGTTTGATCTCGATCAGGAGACGCCCGAGATGCGTGCCCGATACGGGCGGAACATTTACGGTCAGAGCACGTTGCTGGCACGCCGACTTGTCGAAGCAGGGACTCGGTTTGTCACACTGTCGTGGGCTCCGGATGCCAACGCGACGTGGGATACGCATGGAGATAATTTCAACAAGCTGAAGAAAATCCTGCTCCCGGAATTCGATGCCGCGTGCAGCAGTCTGTTGCAGGATCTGGACGATCGAGGTCTGCTGGAGCGGACACTCGTCTGTGTGCTCGGCGACTTCGGACGCACGCCGCGAATCAATGCCAGCGCGGGTCGCGACCACTGGAACTCGTGCTACACGATTATGCTCGCCGGCGCCGGGATTCGTCAGGGCTTTGTGTATGGCGCCAGCGACCGCACCGGTTCGACTCCCGCTGAGTCACCCGTAAGTCCAGGCGATGTGATTGCGACCATGTATCGCTTGCTGGGCGTCCATTCAACGACGCAGATTCTGGATTCACTCGGACGACCGCACGAAGTGGTGCCGCAGGGCAGGGTGATCAGCGAAATCATGGCGTGAAGTCAACGGTATTCCTTATGCCATCCCAAACGAGTTTAACCGCAAAGGGCACAGAGATCACAAAGATTGCAGGGTTTTACGGTCCATTGGTTTGTGCCTTTCGAAATCAAAATGCGTTTACGATTTTTTTGCGGACAGCTGTTCCCAAATTCACCAGCCGTACGAAATCAGTTTTTGCTACTTTTCTCTGCGATCCTTGCGTTCTCTGCGGTTAGCTCTTGTGCCATTTTGCGACTGTAGACTTTGAAGTTGGCGTCACTTTTAAACCGAACATTCGGACAACTGCTGCAGAATCTCTTTAAGGATCGGTATGTCGGATTCCGGGCGCGTCGGGCTGTCAGGATGAGTCAGATTGTTCCGGATCCAGCCGCGTTGGTGCAGGAACATCGCGGCGGAGTGCTTGTAAGCCGGGACTGGGGCGCGAAATGCCAGAAACCCAAGGTATTGCAGAACGTCGTTGAGTTCAAAAAAAACGGCGTCGCCGGCGAGCCATGCCGCGTCGCGTCGCGCAAACAGATCCGGCGCAAAACTGCTCAAACCCAGCAGATAATCGCTGCCGTACATGACCATATCGATCGCCAGGTCGTTGCCCGTCAGAACCATGAAGTCCGGTCGCACTTCGTCACGCCATGCCAGGCGTTGCCATTCCAGATCGCGGCGCAGTGATGAGTGTTTCGCGCCCAGACATTGAGGGATACTCATCAGGCCGCGATAAACAGATTCGCTGTAAATCTGCCCGAAAGGCGCGAACATCGTGCCCAGTTCAAAGCCCACGAACCGATCGCATCTGTTCGCGATCTGGCAGTACGATTCAACAATCTCCGGATCTGCCTGTTGAGTCAGCCCGAATGACTGAAAGATGACCGGAGTGCCTCCTTGATTCTGGATCTCGTCGATGCGCCGCGCGTAAGTCTCCAGAGCAAAGCGGCTGCCGGGAGTGTCTTTCACGAATGCTCCGGCGACAAACATGTTGCCGTTCGCGATCGTCTGTGTGCGTTTCAAGACCTCCCGGCGGGACGCATCATCCAGCAGGTGAACATAACCGGTATCCATGTTCACGGCCGGAATCAAACCGGCCTCGCAGGTACGGGTAACGTGCTGATCGAACGACTGCCAGTCGATTTCTCCGGGGCTGACAAAAGGCAACAGCACTGCCGACATGCCCGTGATGCGTCGATTCGGTCGGAGGGGAGGGATAGTCGTATGCGCAGCCATGGAATGATGCCTGATGAGTTCGGTGCATGGCTTTTTGAAGTAGCGCAGTTCGTCAGAGCTGGAAGCCTGGTATATCCTTTGCCGGTGGCGTGACGGTCTGTCGATTTAATCACAGAAGAACCTCTTCTTGTTTAACCCGTGGCCGAAAGGCCAGGTTCTCTGGGAACAGCCTGGCCTTTCGGCCACGGGTTAAACGACTAAATCAACAGACGGCCAGAGCCATCCCGCTCAGAGCTTGATCCCCGAAAACGACTGAAACGCGAGCGCCATTAAACCAACAGTAATAAACGTAATTCCCAGACCACGCAGGCCAGGAGGCACATCACTGTACTTGAGCTTTTCCCGAATGCCCGCCAGCACGACGATCGCCATTCCCCAGCCGAAGCCGGATCCGACGCCAAACACCACACTCTCCGGAAACGTCATGTTTCGCTCCACCATCAGCAATGTCCCGCCCAGAATCGCGCAGTTGACGGTAATCAACGGCAGAAAAATCCCAAGGGCGTTGTAAAGCGACGGCACGTATTTATCGAGCGCCATCTCCAGAATCTGCACCATTGCGGCGATCACGCCGATATAGCAGATCAGCCCGACGAACATCAAATCCTGTTCCGACAGACTTTTACTGCCAGTCCAGGACAACGCCCCCGGCTGCAGCAGATACTGAAATATCAGATTATTCATCGGGACGGTGATCGCCTGAATCAGCGTCACGGCGATCCCAAGCCCCAGCGCGGTTTTCACGTTCTTTGAAACAGCCAGAAACGTGCACATCCCCAGAAAGAATGCCAGAGCAAGATTCTCCGGGAAGATCGATTTCACGAACAAACTCAGATAGTGACTCATCGCTGCACTACTCCTTCTCAATCTGATTAGGACGGATCGTGCGGTTGAGCCACACCAGTAAACCAATCAGAAAAAACGCACTTGGCGAAATCAACATCAGACCGTTGGGAACATAGAAGCCACCATCAGTGACCGTTTTCAGGATTGTGACTCCGAGAATCTTCCCGGACCCCAACAGCTCCCGCACGAGACCGATAATGATCAGCACGACACTGTAGCCAAGACCGTTTCCAAGACCGTCCAGAAAGCTCAACCACGGACCATTCTTCATCGCGTAAGCTTCGGCGCGGCCCATCACGATGCAGTTTGTAATGATCAGTCCGACAAAGACAGAAAGCTTCTGACTCAGCGAAAAAGCGTATGCCTGAAGAAACTGATCAACGACTATCACCATCGATGCAATCACCGTCATCTGCACGATGATGCGAATACTGCTGGGAATCTGCAGACGGATAAATGCGACAGCGGCACTTGAGCAGGCCGTTACCAGAGTCACCGCGATGGCCATGACAATGGACGTATTCAGATTCGTTGTGACCGCCAGTGAACTGCACAGTCCGAGGATCTGAAAAGTGATCGGGTTGTTTTCCAGCACGGGATCCAGCAGGATCTGCTTAGGGGTCTGTTCGGCCATCTTTATTCTCCAGCAGCGACTTCAAATACGGCCCATAACCCGGCTCACCCAGCCAGTACAGCAGCATGTTCGACACGCCATTTGATGTCAGCGTAGCTCCCGAAAGTGCATCTACCTGGTAATTCCCTGAAGCGTTCTTGGCGACTTCCAGCTGGACGGTCCATTTTTCATCGAAGATCTGTTTGTCATTCCAATTCTTTTTCCACGATGGATTATCAACTTCGCCTCCAAGACCCGGGGTTTCAGCATGTTTGTAATAGGTCAGCCCCGCAACCTTCAATGACTGCGGATCGTCGGTGGCATTTGAGAAGTCAATGGCAATGAAGCCCCACAACGTTGACCACAGCCCGTAGCCCCGGATCGGCAGAACCAGAGTCTTCAGACGATCACCTTCGCGTACTTCATAAATGGTGGCATACACTTCACGACGACGGATGCCGGCAATATCCGTCCCTGTATCTTCGCTGCCATCAATCGATTTGCTGAGCTTTTCATCACGCAGCGCGGCTTCAGTTTCGATTTCCGGAGCTCCCGGGCTGAACGCTTTGGTCAGCTTGTCTTTGCTGAAATCGATCACTACCGGGCGAATGTGCTCTTCAAACAGCGCTTTTGTATCGACGTCACCGACATCCGAGCCGGTCGGCCAGAGTCCCGCTGCCTTCAGAATATTCTGCTGACGAAACTCTTCTTTCTTTTCCTTTTGCGTTGAGCGCAGACCAACCGCAAGTGATGACACCGCAACAGAACACACCAAACACAGCAGAATGGCGACACGGAACGTATTGGCAATTGAATCACGCTGCATCGCGAGCCACCCTTCGTTTGATGTTGCGCTGAATCACAAAATAATCGATCACCGGTGCAAACACGTTGCCAAACAAGATCGCCAGCATAATGCCCTCAGGAAATGCCGGATTGATGACGCGGATGATGATCGTCATCACTCCAATCAGGATTCCGTAATACCATTTGCCCGTTTCTGTCATCGCAGCCGAAACCGGATCCGTCGCCATAAACACAAGCCCAAAGGCCAGTCCTCCTGTTACCAGATGCCAATGAGCGGGCACCTGAAACACGGCGTTCGTTTCACTGACAACGCCATTCAGCAGACCAGCCAGACAAAAGGCGCCAACACCAACACCAGCCATGATTCGCCATGAACCCACACCGGTCAGGATCAGAAAAGCAGCACCAAACACACACGCCAGCGTGGACGTTTCGCCCATCGATCCAGGAATCCAGCCCATGAATGCGTCGTACCAGGACATGTTCAGGCCGGCTGCCACGGTCTTAAACGAATCCGGCGCGACATTGCGAACCGAACCCATCGACGTCAACAGCGTTGGGCCAGTGTAGCCGTCAAGAGGCAAGCCGGCCTTGAAACCAGTCGCCACCCAGACTTTGTCACCAATGATCTGACCGGGATAAGCAAAGTACAGGAACGCTCGAGCCGTCAACGCCGGGTTCAAAAAATTCTTACCGGTCCCCCCGAAAACTTCTTTACCGAAGACCACGCCGAAGCTGATTCCCAGCGCCACCTGCCACAGCGGAATTGTCGGCGGCAAGGTGAGTGGAAACAGCATCCCGGTGACCAGAAATCCTTCGTTGATATCGTGTCGCCGAGCCACCCCGAAAATCATTTCCCAGGTACCGCCGACAATGTTCGTCACCAGAAACACGGGTATGAAATACAACGCTCCATGCAGCAGGTTCGACAGAAACGCCGGACCGGCAGTCGGATCAAACCCAGCTGCCTGCAATACGGACAAACGCCAGCCGCCACTGGCGATGACTTCCGCCACCGGAGTACCCGCTTCAATCACCGCCTGCATCGCCAGATTGGCCTGATAACCGGTATTCCAGCACGCCATGAAAATGCAAGGCGTCAATGCCATCACGACCGTGATCATCATCCGCTTCAGGTCCATGCCGTCCCGGACATGCGATGCGCCGTGAGTCACCTCGTTCGGTGTGTATAAAAACGTATCGATCGCTTCATAAACCGGATACAGTTTTTCCAGCTTTCCGCCTTTATGAAAGGCGGGCTCGACGCGATCGAGCAAAGATCTAACGAACTTCATTGACTTAACCGTCCAGTTCAATCTGATTCAGGCTTGCCCGAAGCAGTGGACCATACTCCGTCTTCCCGGGACACACAAAAGTACACAATGCCAGATCTTCTTCATCCAGTTCCATACAACCCAGGGCCTGTGCCTGTTCCGTATCTTTTGTGATCAGAGCTCGCAGCAGAAACGTCGGAAGTATATCCAGCGGCATCACTTTTTCGTACATGCCGATCGGCACCATCGCCCGTTTGCTGCCGCCGGTGGTCGTGGAGAACGCAAACGTCCGCGCGCGATTCAACGCCGATGTAAAAATGTTCTTGACGGAGAAGCGATTGCCACCCGGCGACATCCAGCCCAGGAACTCACGATGACCGCTCTCCGGGATTGCAGAGACCTGCAGATGATAACGGCCGAGATAACCTGCGGGGGCTTCGACACGACGACCACTCAACACGCTGCCGGAGATTACACGATGAGTCCCGGCTGTCAGCATCCCGCTGGTAAGCTGACTGACACAGGCTCCGAGTCGCGTTCGGATGATTTGTGGCTTCGAGATCGCCGGCCCGGCAATGGAAATCATACGCTCTGTATCAAGCCGACCAGTCGCCATCAGATGACCGATCGCAATCACGTCCTGATAATTGAGATACCAGACTGTCTTTTTCGGCCCGACAGGGTCGAGGAAATGAATATGTGTCCCCGACAATCCTGCCGGATGCGGCCCCTCGAATGCCGCAGTCGAGACCGATGCAGCGCCGATGTCCGGTATCACAGAATCCGGCCGATGACAGACATGAACTTTTCCATCCGTCAATTTTGCCAGCGATTGCAGACCAAAGCGAAAATCAGCTTCATGTGATCGAATCCATGGCATCGGATCGGCAGCCAGTGGATTCGAATCCATCGCCTGCACGAAGATCGATCGCGGCACCGTTCCCACCGCCGGAACTTTGCTGAACGGGCGAGTTCGAAACGCGGTCCAGAGACCACTTGCAGCCAGCAACTCGGTAATCTGCTCACGATTGCCGCGCAGAAAATCCTTTTCAACAAGCGGAGAAAATTCGACGCAGTCATCGCCCTCGACGTCAATCACGAGCGACTGCAGCATGCGTCGCTCACCGCGATTAATTTCAGCGACACGACCTGCCGCTGGCGCTGTGAAGATCACCCCGTTCGTTTTTTTGTCGGAAAACACGGGCTGGCCCAGCCGTACTGTATCGCCTTCCTGCACCAGCATGGTCGGCTTCATTCCAATATAATCGGAAGCCACCAGGCCCACTCGCGTTACAACCGGCCCGGCAACGATCTGCGAGTGAGGCTGCCCTGAAATTGGCAGATTGAGCCCTTTGGTAATACGATACATCTGACTTCAACGACCTTCAATTGCTCCGGACGGTTCAGACCCGTCATGTTTTAGGATTGTGATTGCAGCAAGCAGACTGTCAGCATGAAAGATGAGTAATTTTTACGACCTGACTGCAATTTGCCGGGTTGCAGAGACGCAGCTCACAGGGAACTCAGCTCGTTGTTGTCAGTCCCGGTGGGCCTGAACTGCAAAAATGATTACTCAGACATGCCGGAATCCGTCGATCATGCTATCCGCAGCAGAAAGGGACAGGAGTCCCGCCCTGCCAAATTTATCAACTCCCGGACCGAGTAATGACCGGAAAATTATGGCGCTCACCACGCCCTTTCAACGGGTAATCTTTCCGCAGTGGAAACGCCGCAAATTCTTCGGGCATCAGGATTCGACGCAAATCGGGATGCCCTTCAAACACGATACCGAACATGTCAAAGATCTCCCGCTCCAGCCAGTCGCATCCCCGCCACAGCGAATACACAGACGGCAACTTTGGATCAGGCAGATTCACTGCAGTCCGAATGATTAAACGCTCGCCACTGAAAATGTCCAGCAACATGTAGACGACGCCGAAACGATCTGCGGCACCTTCGTACTCAAGGTAATCGACGGCCGTCATGTCAATCAGCGAATTGAAACCGTAATCGTTCTTCAGACTGCTGAGAATCTCAAATAGTTTCGCCGCCGGCACATCAATCCGACGATTGTCGCGAAAACTGCTTTCGGCAAGCTCGCTGCCGAATTTCGCCTGTAGCTCTGACAGTTCAACCATGATTGGCTGCTCCCCGCTTCAAACCGGCAGCCGTCATCGCCGCTGAAAATCCACCCAACTGCACCAGATTTGCGTCCTGAATCCGGTAACGCTCCTCCGATTCAAACGGCTCAGGCCCCATCGGCGTATCGCGTGCCATGAATTCAGTGCCGTTCACCGTTCCCGTGCGACGAACCTTCGCCTGCATGTCCATGATGGCCGCAATCAGCTGCTCCGGGCGCGGCGGACAGCCGGGAACATACATGTCAACGGGAATAAAACGGTCAACCCCCTGCACCACTGCGTAGGTGTCGAAGACACCGCCGGAACAGGCACAGGCACCCATCGAAATACACCATTTCGGTTCGGGCATCTGCAGCCAGATTCTCTGCAGTACGGGCAACATCTTCATCACAACGCGGCCGGCGACGATCAGCAAATCGCACTGACGCGGACTGAATCGCATCACTTCTGCGCCAAACCGAGCCAAATCATGACGCGACGCGGCGGTGGCCATGAGCTCAATCCCGCAGCAGGCGGTTGCAAACGGCATCGGCCACAGACTGTTGGACCGCGCCCAACTGGCGGCCGCATCCAGCCTGGTCATAAACACATTTTCCGGAAGCCCTACCGCCATCGAAAAACTCCCTTACGCCAGGCATAAACCCACGCGAGCGCCAGAGTTGCCATGAATACGAGCATCACTCCAAACACCGTATCGCGGAGTTCAACCGGTATTCCCAGCTCACTATAGGCGCTGACCGCCCACGGGTACAAAAACAACAGTTCAACATCAAACACGAGAAACAGGATGGCAACCAGATAAAAACGCACATCAAACGGCTGCCGCGCATCACCCACCGGATCCATGCCAGATTCGTATGGCATATCCTTGACGGGAGTATGCTTTCGAGGCCCCAGCAGGTGCGCCAGCAGCAGGTTCGTGATGACAAACCCGACCAGAATCGCCCCATACACAAACAGCGGCGGAAGATTCGGAATTTCCACAGGATACCTTTAGATTTCAACTAAGCAAAAAGCATGCAACCCGGCCAGCAGGTCCTTTCTGCCAGAAAGGATTTCGTCACTCGTTGCCGCCTGCGACCAAAGACAGGTCGAGCACGCTCAACTTTCAGCCACTGAGCAGACGCTCACCACTCGGCCCGCCGGAGGCCGAACAATCAGCCGAGCAGGCTCGATCGACTCACGCCACAACCCGTGGGATACGTCCAAACACAGGGTGAATCAAGCCCAAGGCCAGACTCAACCTGAATCATCTCGCTTTCGGAAAAGATTTCGGAGCTCTGCGGTCAAGTACCGTAGCCAAACCGGGTCTTACTCTGTCTGCGATTCCTGGAATGCGATCCAGCCTTCACGGCCAGGCAGGCGACGTGGAACGATCCGATCCGGAGCCCACGAATTCGAGCCGTCCAGCAGGTCGCCCACCGGAACGACGGCGATCCCGCGTTCCGCTGCCTGCTGCAGAAAATCATCGAACATTTCGCGACACACGATGCCTTCCACCTCGGCATGAATCGTGAGCACATTGAACTGGTTCGGCTTCATCAGCGAAAGCAAATGCGCATTGAAGTTCGCGTTGCTGATGCCGTCACGACCAATAATCTCGTCGTATGTCGGGAGATTCACGGGAATCTGCGGCTGCGTCAACCGCTTGCCAGCGACCTCCGGCAAAAACACACTACGGCCGCGACAGTCACTGTTGTACTGGAAACCAAATCGCTCTTTTTGCAATACCACCGTCTCGTTGGCTTTCCAGCCGGGAGCCGCGGAACAGGTCGGCGGCCTGCCACAGATGTCTGTCAGCTCCTGAACCCCGCGGGCCAGATGCCGGTAGATTGCTGCAGCATCCATAGAGTCGATCCTCGCCTGCCATGCATGGTGATCCCATGCATGCAGTCCGATCTCATGTCCTTCGTCAGCGGCGCGGCGGATTGGTGCCGCCAGGTTTTTCCCGATCAGGGGCCCCGGAAAGAAAGTACCCCGCAACAGAATATCCCAGCCATACAGACTGGCCGCCCTGCTGCGCAACATTTTCAGCAGAAATGCCGGCTTCAGAAGACGCCAGAGATGCCGTCCCATGTTGTCGGGCCCGACCGAAAAGAAAAAGGAACCTTTAACTCCAAACTTTTCGAGACTGTCACACAACGCGGGAACACCCAGGCGAGTGCCCCGGTATGTGTCGACATCGATTCGCAGTCCGAGTTTCATGCGGCGTATCGCTTCGCAATGGCCTCAACCGGTGTACTGCTGTCTTCGTAGAGAAACAGACCGGAATCGACCGCCTGCTGCAGGAAGAAATCGAGTGTTTTTCCGATCGACTCTTCGAACGCAATCTGCGGTTCCCAGTCCAGATAGCGTTTGGCATTTCGAATACTCGGCACACGCCGCTGCATGTCCTGGTAGCCTTTCCCGTAGAACGCGCTGCTTTCCACCTCAATGCAGCCAGCCGACGGAGGAAACTGACTCCGCAGCGGATGCTCATCAAATTTCCGGGTCAGGATCTGCGCCAGTTCGCGAATGCTGGCTTCGTTCTCCGGATATCCAATGTTGATGATTTTCCCGTCGCAGCGGCCACCCTCGTTTTCAACGATCCGGAAGAGCGCTTCAATGGCGTCATCGACATCCACGAACGAACGCTTCTGCTCGCCACCATCAACCAGTTGAATCGGCGTGCCCTGGCACAGGTTGAGAATCAACTGAGTAATCGCCCGCGAAGATCCCACACGAGCGGACATCAGCGTGTCCAGACGAGGCCCGATCCAGTTAAAAGGTCGAAACAGCGTGAACTGCAGGTTCTCCTTGTCACCGTAGGCCCAGATGACACGGTCCAGCAACTGCTTAATGCACGAATAGATCCAGCGCTGGTTTTTGATCGGCCCTGTGACAAGTGTCGAGGACTCTTCATCAAAGTTTTCATCGGGACACATTCCGTAGACCTCTGACGTCGACGGGAAGATAATCCGTTTTCCGTATTTCACACAGGCGCGGACCGTGCGCAGATTTTCTTCAAAATCAAGCGAAAACACGCCAAGTGGATTGCGAGCGTATTCGATCGGCGTGGCGATGGCCACCAGCGGCAGCACGACGTCGCATTTCCGAATATGGTACTCAATCCATTCATTGTGAATGGATATATCTCCCTCACGGAAGTGGAAATTCGGGTGCCCGAGCAAATGCTGGATGTAGTTGGAATTCAGGTCCAGCCCGTAAACGTTGTACTTACCGCTGGCGGTCAGCTTGTCGCTCAGGTGACTTCCAATAAAACCGTTAACACCCAGGATGAGTACGTTTTTTTTCCGCTCCGCGTGGAACTTCGTCATCAGATGCGGACCAAACTTCATATTCGGCTGCAGCAGCGCATCTTTGGCAAACTGTCTGCCTGAACAGACGACGCCCGTTTCAAGCTGCGCAGATTCCACCCGCACGGTCCCGGTACCACAAGCGACGACCAATGGATCGATAGAAACGATGGTCCCGGGAGCAGCCTGAACTTCATCGTTCTTCGCAGTGACCTGCCACACCAGCGTTTTCCGATCACTGATATAGGTAAAGGCGCCCGGATAAGGTTTCGTGACAGCCCGCACAAGGTTTCGGATTTCATCCGCACTTTTCGTCCAGTCGATTTCGCCGTCGGAAGGACGACGCCCGCCGTAATAAGAGGCTTTCGAGTGATCCTGCGGGACGCGTGGTGCGGTACCATCTTTGATCGCGGGAAGTATGTCGCAAAGCAGCGTTTCCGCTTCGGCAATGACCTTTCGGAACAGGGTTTTTGCCGTATCAAAATGCGAAATTGAAATGCGGCGTTGAGCAATGATATCGCCGGCGTCGGCGCTGGGCGTCATATAGTGCAGCGTGACACCGGTTTCAGATTCACCATTCACGAGCACCCAGTTCACCGGACTGCGGCCACGATAGGCGGGCAGCAGCGACCCGTGCAGATTGATACAGCCGCGCTCCGGGATCTGCAGGATCTGACTCTTTACCATGTCGCGATAGTAGAACGAAAAGATCAGTTCCGGTGCCAGCTCACGAATCCGGTTTTCCCAGACGGGATGATTGATGTCCTCGGGAGCGTAGACAGGAATTCCCTTCGCCGCCGCCAGCTCAGCCACTGAGTCGAACCAGACATTTTCGTGCGGATCATCGACGTGGGTAAACACGGCAGCGACCTCAAAGCCGTTGGCCATGAGCGCTTCAATTCCGACACAGCCGACTGAGTGATATCCTAATACGACAACTTTCATAACGTCCGCACTCCTTTGCTTCGTTGTGAATGATCAATCCCGTCCGACTATGGATCGTACAAAATAACGAGGTCGGTCACGTACATCCTGATAGATCCGACCGATATATTCGCCCAGCAGTCCAAGTCCCACAAATTGCGCACCGATCAGTACGAACAGAATCGCAAAGAGTGTAAACACGCCCTGCGCCGCCCATTCCGAACCCCAAAAAATTCTCAGTATCAGAATCAGCAGCCCCAGCCCGATGCCAAATACCGAAATGATTCCACCGAATATGCTGAGCAGACGCAGCGGAAACGTTGTAATGCTGGTCAGGAGATCAAATTGAAGATTGATCAGTTTCCAGAAACTATATTTTGAATCACCGATGAAGCGTTCGCTGTGCCCGACCGGAATCTCAATCACCTTGTGTGCGAATGCATTGGCCAGGACCGGTATGAATGTGCTTCGTTCCGGACACTGCAGCATCGCCTGCACGACTTCCCGGCTGTAGCCTCGCAGCATACAACCATAATCGTGCATCAGAACGCCCGTTGATTTCTGCACGATCCGGTTCACTATCCCGGAAGGTATCGTCCGCAGGAATGAATCCTGTCTGTTCTGGCGAACAGTCCCCACAACATCATAACCGTCCCGCATTTTCGCAACAATACTACTTATCTCTTCAGGGGGATTCTGTAGATCGGCATCCAGCGTGACAATCCATTCGCCGCGAACGTGCGCAAATCCCGCCATGATGGCTGAATGTTGACCATAGTTCCTGTTAAGCAGGATCCCCACGATTTTGCCTTTGTGGTTTTCCGAGGCTGCCGTAATTATTTCGGCCGAACGGTCTCGACTCCCGTCATCGATCAGGATCACTTCGTACGGCGACTGCAATCCGTCACACGCCGCGATACAGCGGCGGATGAGTTCATCGAGATTTCCCTGTTCGTTGAAGACCGGGATCACGACAGAAACCATATCCGGCTGGCGCGCTGCATCATTCATCATCAATTCTTTTGCCATCGGTAACTCACAGATTGTCTTGGCAGCGGCCTCAGAAAAGGGGTCAGGAACGATTAGTGCGCAGTACTCTCCGGGCCATTTGGCAGTTGGTTCCTGACCCCATTTCTGATGATCAACGCATCTCGGATCGCATCAACGACATCATCCACATCGTTTTCAGACATTGAGGGACACAACGGCAACGACAGAATCCGATCCGAATTCCATTCCGTGTTCGGCAGCATGCCTCGTTTCATCCCCATGGACTCAACGTAGTATTTTTGGAGGTGCACGGCTCGAAAATGCAGGCCGGTACCAATATTTCGTTCTTTCAGCCGGGACATCAATGCATCACGATCGATTCCTGTTTTTTCAACATCCAGTCGCACGATAAACAAATGCCACGCATGCGTGTGAGGATAGTTCGGCAGGGCGAGAGGTGTTACTTCCGGGACCGAGCTCAGGCGTGCCCGATATTGCTCGGCCAATTCCGTGCGTTTGGCATTGAATGCCGCCAAACGGGCAAGTTGACCGAGCCCCAACGCCGCGGCAATATCCGTCAGGTTGTATTTGTAGCCAGGCTGTACAACCTGAGCCTGTGGTGTTCGTCCCAGCGCCTGTCGGTCGAAGGCATCGACACCCAACCCGTGGAATTTCAGAGACTTGATTCTGGCCAGCAATGCCTGATCGTCGGAACACACCATACCACCTTCGCCGGTAGTCATATTCTTGATCGGGTGAAAGGAGAAAATGGCAGTCCCTTGTTTCCCGATGATGTTCCCTTTGTACATGGTGCCTGCGGCATGCGCCGCATCTTCCAGCAGAGCGATACCGCGTTCGGCGGCCAGCTGGCGAATCGGATCCAGATCGACCGGCGCACCGGCAAAATGAACGGGAATGATCACGCGTGTTTTGGTGGTAATCAGGGGTTCGATCGTCTCGCGGGTCACCAGCAGTGTGTCGCGATCAACATCAGCAAACACCGGCGTCGCGCCTTGCAGACAGATGAGGTTTACGGTGGAGACCCATGTCATCGCCGGCGTAATCACTTCATCTCCGGGGCCAATCCCAAGCGCCTGCAGAGCACAATGCATGCCGCCCGTCGCGGAGCACACCGCTACCGAACCGGCGGCACCCGTCAATTCAGAAAACGCATCTTCAAATTTGGCGCATTGCGGCCCGGTCGTGATCCAGCCGGAGCGGAGCACATCGACGACATGGCTGATTTCCTCTTCGGAAATGCAGGGTGTGGAAAATGGGAGAAATTGCTTTCGCATGGACGGATGTTTCTTCGGACGCGCCGAATCAATTTTCTGTTTGAGGTTCGAATACGGCAAACCAGATGTTCAGCCACTGACGTTGGTAATCCGGTGCCGGCAGCGCATCCCTGAAAGAATCCCCGGGAGACGATTTTAATGCCAGGACCACACGCTGAGCGCCACGCTGATCAAGCATCGAATGCAGGCCGGATGTTTCGAGGTAACGATGCTGAGCTTCCGGATACGACAAACCGTAGGCGATTTCGCCCTTGTCAAGAAAAAGATAAACATCATCACGTTTGTAAACGTAGCAAAGCGCCTGCATCGTTTTCGTATTTGCGACGATGGCAGTGTCTGGCTCAATATAGCGCTGTTCGGATTCCAGAAACCCCTGAATACCCAGACTGGAGGAAATTTCCGTTGGGGTGCAGATCGTTCCCGTGACGAAAATCGTGGCGACGGATAAGCCCAGCCTGATCGTTTTCTGCAGACCGCGACTGTCGCGGGACGCCCCCAGTGTCAGCACAAACGCCGTTGAAAGTCCAATCAGCCAGCCAATAGTTTTAGGGATGACATTGGCATCCAGAATCGGAATTCGCTCAAACATTTGAAGGCTGGCCACAACGATCGTCGTCAGCAGGGACAATACCACGATCACGCGGGTCAAAATAACCCCGGTTTGCAGGCAACGATTTTCGTGATGGCTTTCGAACCTGTCGGCCAGCGCCACGGCCAGCAGCAAAGAAAACGGCGCAAAGCAGGGCAGAATATAGGTGCCCAGTTTTCCGGAAGAGCAGGAAAAAAACAGGAACGGCATCCCCACCCAAACCAATCCATATTGGATCAAGGGTTCAGAAATCCGCTTGCGAATCAGGTCGCGCAGGGGCAGCGGTCCGATCAGTGACCAGGGAATCGTCCCCCCGAGGAAGATCGGTACAAAAAACCAGAACGGGTATGCGTGCTGCGCGTTGCTGCGTGAAAAGAACCGGCGCATATGTTCTTCCCAGAAGAAATATCGCCAGAAATCCGGTTCCCGCCGGGCGATTGCCAGGGACCAGGGCAATGAGACCAAAGCAGCGACCGCCAGCGGAATCCAGGGTAATGTCAGGAGATCTTTCCATCGCCGCTGTAACACGAGATACGGGCCAATCACAACGACCGGCACGGCAAACGCAATGAACCCTTTCACCAGAAATGCACCGCCGGCAAAGACTCCCGAGAGGGCCAGCCATGCGAATCGCTGCTTACCGGACGCCGAGAGCGCCGGATAGAAACTGCATAGTGACAGTGTCACCATACATGAGAGCATGCTGTCAAGCACGCTGAACGTACCGACCCCCATCACTTCAGCGCAGGTGAGAAAAACAAATGCCGCCAGCGCCGCCACCTGGTGTGCATAGTATCGTTTCGAAAACACGTACAAACCGACCGCCGACAACCCGATCGAAAGCGCAGACATCAGGCGAACTGCAAAATTCGTTTCACCAAATACTGCCATCGCTGCGGCGTTCATAACATATCCGCCTGCCGGCTTTTCGAAGTAGCGCATGCCATTCAGTCGAGGCACAATAAAGTCACCTGAAGCCAGCATCTCCCGTGAGATTTCGCCGTAGCGCATTTCATCCGGAACAGCAAGTTGCCGGGCATTAAGCGGCAGCAGGTAAACGCCGACAAACAGCGCGACCAGCCCAAGCAGTATCCTGGTTGAATCAGTCATGATTTCGGAGTTCTAGGAGTGCCACACATTTCTTCCGTCTGTGCCCTGTTTCTAAATGACAACCACAGTCCCCAGGGCACAGAACCTCGTTCCGTCGCGATCCGCCGGTGTGTGGGCATCAACCTTGTGTCCTGTGAACTCTACGCGGCATTTCGAGCCCGACTGAACACCGGCAGCTTCCAGTCTGTTTCGAACGTCACATAGTTGATCAGCAAAGACCGGCGTTCTCGTTTGATTTCCTTCAGCTCAAGCCCGTGCCAGGTATCGTCGGCCGGAGCGAACAGATAGGCAATGTTGTGGCGATAAGGAATCGTCTTCACCAGCTGCAGATCGTTGTCATAAATATCAGTGCCAAGACTCTCCGATTCGCCGCAGACATTGGCATACACCAGCATCGACATGAGTTTTTCTTTAATGTCAGTATGCGGCTTCAGCCAGAAACCCTTGCGATCCGCAATTACTTCCACGCGCAGATACGCTTCGCTCAGGTCACGGTTCAGGATGTTCTCAAATGC
>JAGQQS010000491.1 GCA_020426105.1 Planctomycetaceae bacterium | reverse complement strand
GCGATATTTACACGGAGGGCTGACGCCCTGCCGCTCGCCGGGTCTTTGTTGTTCATCGCCATTCCCGGAGGACCGTGTTGTACGCCCGGCATGGAATAAAAAAGACGCGTTTGGATTGAGTAACCGAGGTGGTGATGTTCAAATCCAGCCAGATCCGTCCGGTGATTTGGTGCAGATTTTCGTGTCTTGAAGCCCTGCGACTGATCGCAATGTTTATGGAGGCGTCGAGGTTATGGTCGTAGACAGTGACCGATTGACAGTTTTCACGCGGCGTGTTTTGCTCGCACTGCTGCTATTGACATCGGGCGGAACCAATAGTCGGGCAGACGAACGGACAACAGAACTGTCGGCAGCGCTGGCGGTCCCTGTTGTTGCCGAACAGCAGGCATTGGAGGATGTACGACGTTTCACTGCTTCCAGAATTCCTGATGTGCCAGTCGTTAACACGGTGGCCGAATGGAACGAATATGCGGCGGCGACAAGGGCCGCGGCGCTCGATCGAGTCGTGTTTCGAGGAAAAGCAGCGGAATGGAAGCAGGCCTGGACAAAAGTTGAGCGACTGGAACTGATCGAGGGTGGACCGGGATATCAGATTCAGAAGCTGCGACTGGAAGTATTGCCCGATCTATGGGTACCCGCGTTGCTGTACATCCCCAAAGATCTCGCGGGAAAAGTTCCGGTATTTCTGAATGTGAATGGTCATGACCGCGAGGGAAAAGCGGCAGACTACAAACAGGCGCGATGTATTCACATGGCTCGCCAGGGGGTGCTGGCACTGAATCTGGAATGGTTCGGCATGGGGCAACTGGCAACACCCGGATTCGCGCATGGCCGCATGAATCAACTTGACCTTTGTGGAACCAGCGGCCTGGCACCTTTTTACCTGGCCATGTCGCGGGCCATCGATTTTCTGGTTTCGCTCGAAAACGCAGATCCGGAACGTATCGGTGTCGCGGGATTGTCCGGCGGTGGCTGGCAGACGATTTTGATTAGTTCGCTGGATACACGCGTCACGCTTTGCAACCCAGTGGCCGGTTACTCCAGCTTTAAGACTCGCATCGATAATTTTTCTGACCTTGGTGATTCGGAGCAGACTCCTGTCGATCTGGGGATCACGGCAGACTACGCCCATTTAACGGCGTTGCTTGCACCGCGTGCGGCGCTGCTGACCTACAACGATAAGGACAACTGTTGTTTTGCGTCAGGCCATGCGCTGGATCCGCTCACCAGGACCGCAGGTCCGGTCTATCGTCTGTTCGATCAGGAATCACGCTTCCGCTCACACGTCAACAGTGACCCGGGAAATCACAACTTCCTGCTCGACAATCGCACTGCCCTGTACCGTATGATTCGCGACCAATGGTTCGGCGGCGACGATAGCCGGTTTGCGACGAATGAGCTTTCAGTCACCGCAGAAATTAAATCCAGCGATGTGCTGCACGTCTCGCTGCCGGTTCCTAACAACGACTTTCAAACACTGGCCCGCTCACTGCAAAAATCCTTACCGGCAACGGCTCCTCGTCCGGGGGATGCTGCGGGCGTGAATCAGTGGCGTGCCGCGCAGCGAAAACAGCTCGCCGAGGTGGTACATCCGATTGCAGATACTGCGACAGCGGAAGAAGTCCGGAGCTCGACGGTGGGCGATTTTTCTGTCGTCCACTGGAAACTGCAGATTGGAAATGACTGGACGGTCCCCGTCGTTGAAGTTTCAAAGGGCAATCCGGAAAAATCCGCGCTGATCATCAGCGATGCCGGCCGGCAATCAGCGGCCGATCATGTCGCTCGTCTTGCGGACGCTGGTTTTCGTGTCTTCGCCTTCGATCCCTTTTATTTTGGTGAGTTGTCGATCAGGGAGCGGGCCTATTTGTGGGCATTGATGATCTCGACCGTCGGTGAAAGACCAATTGGCGTTCAGGCCGGACAGTTGACGTCAGTAGCGCAGTGGATCAAGGAACGCACTCAACCGACCGAGCTGCGGGTCGTGACCATCGGACCACGAACGGGTGTGATCGGACTCGTGGCAGCGGCGCTGAATCCGGATCTGCTGCGCCTGGTCGACGAGCACGGTACACTCGAAAGTTTAAAGACGCTGATCGATGACAATTATTCCTTTGAACAGGCCCCTGAATTGTTCTGTTTCGGCCTGCTCGAGCATACTGATATTTCGCATCTTCGTGACCTGATCAGGCCATAACTCACTGGCAGAAAGTCAATTAACATGAACGATCGACGATTCCGCCTGCACGCGATTAGTTCTGCCCTAATCCTGTGTTGTGCGGCGTTTTCCTGGACGATTGGATCGGCTGCTGCAGACGAGACCAGGCGAATCAGGGCGTCATCGACGAGTCCCGTCCATCCACTGCTGATTCGTAATCAGCACGGCCCGCTTGTGCGAGTTCTTCTGGAAGTAACGGCACCAACCGATGCAGCCGTGAACGCCATCACGTTTCAGCTGGACGGCACAGATGACATCGACGATGTGCAGTCACTGACACTGTACTGGACCGGCGACAAGGAAGAGTTTTCCACCGCAGATTCTTACGGTGATCCGGCGCAGGCAGGATCGTCCATCACGATTCAGGGTGACAGAGCCTTGCAGGTCGGCCCGAATGTATTCTGGTTGTCGTGTCAGCTGAAAGACACAGCGGATCTGACGCATAAAGTGAGGGCCGTGTGCACGCAGATCAGAACGACTCACGGCGAGCTGATTCCGAATCAGGAAACTCAACATGATCGACACCGGATCGGTGTGGCTCTTCGCAAACATCAGGACGACGGAGTGCACACGTACCGGATCCCGGCCCTTGGGACGACATCGCAGGGAACGTTGTTGTGCGTTTACGACATGCGACGACGCATGGGACGAGATCTGCA
This sequence comes from Planctomycetaceae bacterium, assembly GCA_020426105.1. Lineage (GTDB taxonomy): Bacteria > Planctomycetota > Planctomycetia > Planctomycetales > Planctomycetaceae > SXXK01. The sequence goes on along the minus strand of JAGQQS010000491.1, from coordinate 16,176 downwards.
GGAAGACATTGATATCGGTCTGAGTCGCAGCACAGATGGCGGGAAAACATGGGAACCCGTGCGGGTGATCATGGACATGGGTGAGTACGGCGGACTGCCTCAGGAAGAAAACGGATGCAGCGACCCGGGTTTGATCATCGACAAGGAGACCGGTGAAATCTTTTGTTTTGCCCTCTGGATGAATGGAAAACCCGGCAAACATCAATGGGTCGATGACGGTTCTGAACCGGGTTTTGAAATCGGCCGCACCGCTCAGTTTATGATGGTGCGTTCCACGGATGACGGCCGCACCTGGTCAGAACCGGAAAACATGACACGAAAGCTTAAACAGGAATCATGGTGGCTACTGGCCCCATCGCCGCAGCAGGGCATTCAACTGGCGGATGGGACTCTGGTGATGCCTGTTCAGGGGCGAATCGGACGGGGGCGACTGGCGACATTCGCGACGTTGATGATCAGTCGCGATCATGGAAAAACGTGGTCGGTGGGTCAGCCTGGGTACAGTGGCGGCAATGAATGTCAGGCGGCCATTCTGAGTGACAATTCCATCATGCTCAACATCCGCAATGACCATGAGCGGTTCCGGGCGATTGTCGTGACGAAAGATTTGGGACAAACATGGCATTCACATCCGACCAGCCAGAATACGCTGATCGAGCCGAACTGCAACGGTAGTTTGATTCGCGTAAAGTACGCGCAGGCCGGCGTCGAAAAGCAGGCACTGCTGTTTGCAAATCCCCATACTCAGAAAGGTCGGACGCATCATACGCTGCAGATCAGCTTCGACGATGGGCAGTCGTGGCCGAGTTCTCATCATCTGCTCCTTGACGAAGGTCGCGGCGCAGGATATCCCAGCATCACGCAAATTGACGCGGAACACATCGGGATTGTCTATGAAGGCAGCCAGGCCCATTTGGTATTTGAAAAAATTGCGTTGGCAGAATTGCTGAATTCTGTACACAACTAAAAACTTAAGGCGTAATAATTATGGATCGCATGTTTGCTGTTGGGTTGTTTGTCTCTTTGTTCGTGGCGCCTGTCTGCGGTGCGGAGTTTTCGGGGATTGAGACAGCTCCGTATCTGGGATATGCAGAAGCGGTTCATTTGAAGAATAAGCACATCAGTGTGGTGCTGTGTCCTGAGGTCGGTGGGCGTGTGCTGGAATATGCACTCGATGGAAAAAACGTGCTGTATCTTTCGGAGGCGGAGAAGAACTGGAAACCGGGCGACCGTCCGGAATCCTCCGCGGGCCGTTTCGACATTGGCCCGGAACTCGTGATCCCGCCGCGTCCGGTTCTCTGGAACAGCGCATGGGCGGTGGAAATTGTTGCCGACCGGCACGCACGTCTCACAAGCCCCGATGATGCATCGACCGGCGTTCGTTTGGTCCGCGATTTTGTGCTCGACGGAGAAACGACGAAACTCAGTTGTACGCAGACGATTCATAACATTTCGGACAAACCGGTCGAATGGTGCCATTGGAGTCGCACGTTTGCCGTCGGACGCGGAATCTGTCTGATCCCGCTCACAGCGCCGAGCAGATTTCCGAAAAGTTATGTGATGTACGAAGAGGGGGCCGTTGTCAACATGAGCCCGGATGATCCAAAAATTCGGGTGCGGGATGGCTTCCTTGAGATCTTTGGTACCCCCAAAAAACCAAAACTCGGCATGGACAGCTACGCTGGGGTGATCGCCTATCTTTCACCGAACGATCTGCTGTTCGTAAAACGTTTTCAAACATACCCGGATCGCGTGTACAACGAAGCGGCGGGACTGACAATATCGATCTGGTATCCTGACAGAGACATGATCGAACTCGAACCGATCGGCCCGCGCGAACGACTTCAACCGGGGGAACACGCTGGTTTTACGGAAGAATGGTTCCTCTCCGAAATGGCATTCCCACAGTCCCGGGAAGTTGATCTGGAGCGGCTCAAACGGGCGCTGCCATAGATTTTTCGTGCCAATCTTCAGGAAGCTGTCGTAGGGCGGGTCGAAAGCGGCTGAAAACCTGCACGTTTGGGCAAGTGCACGTTACAATACGTCCGGCTCAATTTGGTTTGTTCGTTGGTTGGGGTGGACGCGTCATGTTTGCGGATCGAGTTGTCCTGTATTGCCGTGCAGGGGATGGTGGCAACGGCTGCAGTAGTTTCCGAAGAGAAGTGTACGTACCGCGTGGCGGACCGGACGGAGGAGATGGTGGCGATGGCGGCGACATCATCATCCAGGCAGATGAAAACAAGGGATCGCTGAGTAATCTTGTTGGCCATCGGCACTGGAACTCGGAGCGAGGCCAGCACGGAATGGGTTCGCTCTGCACAGGACGCTGCGGCAAGCCGACCGTGATTCTGGTGCCGCCCGGGACATTGATTACAGACCTGAAACACGGGCATATGCTGAAAGATCTGCAGCAGCATGGCGAGTCGGTTGTGATCGCAAAAGGCGGACGCGGCGGACGGGGCAATACGCGTTTTGCGACGCCCACAAATCGGGCTCCGCGAGAATCCGAAGAAGGACAGCCGGGCGAATACCGTGAGATTCAGCTGGAACTCAAGATGATCGCCGACGTAGGACTGGTCGGCAAACCGAACGCTGGCAAGTCAACGCTGTTGAGTCGCGTATCACGGGCGACGCCGGAGATTGCCGATTATCCGTTCACGACGAAGTATCCCAATCTGGGCGTTGTCAGTCTGGGCTTCGACCATGAATTCGTGCTCGCCGATATTCCGGGACTGATCGAAGGCGCCCATGCCGGAGTTGGTCTGGGGCACGATTTTTTGCGGCATGTCGAGCGAACACGACTGTTGGTGCATCTCGTCGAACCCGCGCCGATGGATCAATCCGATCCGCTTGACAACTATGCGCAGATTCGTGAAGAGTTGCGTCTGTACGATGCGGAGCTTGCCGAGCGTCCGGAGATCATTTGTGTCACCAAAGCGGAACTCCCGGATGCAGCGACATGTGCCGAACTCCTGCGGGAGGTCACGGGAAAAGAAGTCTGGCTGATCTCCGCTGTCACCGGCAAAGGGTTGCCAGAGTTAAAACGGCTGATTATCCAGCGGTTAGCTGCGCTGGAATCTGCCACTGTGCCGGCACCTGCCGCTGTGCCGGAAGTCTATGAAATTCAAACGGACCGGGAAGTATGATGAAAGTCCTGCTGGCGAATCCTCGTGGTTTCTGCGCGGGGGTCAACATGGCGATTGAGTGTCTCGACGAAGCGATCCGCCGCGTCGGGGCGGGAATCTACGTATATCATGAAATTGTCCATAACAGGTACGTTGTCGATCGTTTCACACGTCAGGGCGTCCGATTTGTCAATTCGCTGGACGAAGTTCCCGTCGGCGGCATCCTGCTCTTCAGCGCCCATGGCGTATCCCCCGAGATTCGCAGCATCGCGCGCGAACGGAAATTGCAAACCGTGGACGCAACCTGTCCCCTGGTCACCAAAGTGCATCTGGAAGCAATTCGCTACGCGAATCAGGGATTCAATATCTTGCTGATCGGGCACGAAGGGCACGATGAAGTCATTGGGACAATGGGTGAAGCGCCGGAAAGCATCACATTGGTAGAAACTCCCGAAGATGTCGAGCGGCTGCCATTCTCGAGCACCGACAAGCTGGCTTATCTGACCCAGACGACGCTCAGCGTGGACGAAGCGACGGCTGTCATAAACGCACTCCGCAACCGGTATCCGCAAATTCAATCACCAAAGAAAGAAGACATCTGCTACGCAACGACAAACCGTCAGGATGCCGTCAAGGCGCTGGTTGAATCGGCTGATGTGCTGATTGTTCTGGGAAGTCAGAACAGTTCGAACAGTCGTCGCCTGATGGAGATCGGAGCCAGTCGCGGAGTTCCTTCTTATCTCGTTGACGGAGCGGGTGAACTCAGGCGGGAGTGGTTTGCCGAGGCAGAAACGGTGGTTGTGACAGCGGGAGCGAGTGCGCCCGAAGTCGTGGTACGCGAATGTATCGAATTTTTGCAGCAGAATTTTGGGGCTGATGTATCGGAAGAAACGTTAAGAGAAGAACACGTGCATTTTGCAACGCCCCGCGAGCTGTTGACGCTCAAGCCTGTAGCATCCGGTTCTCAGGGCTGACAGACCCACGGGTTGAAGTCGCTGGTAGCTTGAGTGTTGTACGCAAATCCGGTGAAATGAAGTTCTCGCTTACCATATCTTTCCTACCGAGTTTCCTGCCGTGTTTCGAGCCTCACTGCTGGTGATCAACGGTGCTAATCGCGGCACTCGCTATGAAATCGCGTCGGATCAGGACACGGTCATCGGGCGAAGCGTCGGGTGCAGACTGCGACTGGACGACAGCGAAGTGTCCCGCCAGCATGCCAGAATCTCCCATAGCGGGCAGGACTTCGTACTGCAGGATCTGGGGAGTGCCAACGGTACTCGTGTCAACGGTCATGTGTTGCCGCAGAGAATTCTGTGCAATGGTGACAATCTGCAGTTTGGATCGACCGTGTTGCTGTTTCAGCTGGCGGAGGAAGCTCATCCGCCGGTCGCGTCCGTGGACCAGGTTCGCATTATTGACGATTCACGGTCGGTGAATGCCTCGGAAATCGTGCAAAGTGTGGAAATTGACGAAACCACAATACCCGCGGCGGCAGATGACCAGAAGCACGGGCTGGAGCTGCTGTATCACGTCGCCGAAGAGCTCGTCACGCCTGTGCATTCGCTCGACGAAGTGCTGCAGCGGATTCTGAATCTGGCGATGCAGGCGATTGATGCGGATCGGGGTTGTGTGCTGCTCAAAGACCCCGTGGGTGTCGACCTCACGGCGATTGCGTTTGCCAGACGCGGCGCCACGATGCCTGGCGCCCCACAGATGCCTGTATCACGATCCATCACCGACTATGTGCTCCGGCACGGGATGGCCGTCCGCACATCGGATGCGAGAGTTGACGATCGCTTTCATTCCGGTAAAAGCATTGTGACTTCCGGGATCCGTGAAGCCATCTGTGCGCCAATGCGCGGCCGGGCGGATCTGCTGGGTGTGCTCTATCTGGACACCACGACGCCGGTGGAGCAGGCGATGCAGGAAGGCGTCTGTTCGCGGCTGACCGACGAGCATCTGCGAACGATCGTGACCGTCGCGCGTCAGGCGGCTTTAGCGATTGAGTCGCGGCAGTTTCAGGATGCGATGCTCAAGGCCGAGCGATTCGCCGCGATGGGTCAGACAATCGCAGTCCTCAGCCATCACATCAAAAACATTCTGCAGGGCGTTCGCGGCGGCAGTTATCTGATTCGAATGGGGCTCGATGAACACAAAGACGAATTGATTCGCCAGGGCTGGGGGATTGTGGAACGCAATCAGACCCGAATCTATGACCTCGTGATGGATATGCTCAACTACAGTAAGGAACGCGTGCCCGTGTTGAAGCTGGAGGACGTCAACCGGGTCGTCAGTGAAGTGATCGAACTGGCCGCGACGCGTGCCGAAGAATGTGGTGTGAAGCTCGAATACCGTCAAGGCGAGGACGTCCCGCTGGCGATGTTTGATGCCGAGGGAATCCACCGCGCTGTCCTGAATATAGTTTCAAATGCGATCGATGCTGTGGACGGAGTTCAATTCGGGGCGGTCGTCGTACAGACTGGTTACGACAAAGCAGCTGATATGCTGCTGGTGGCCGTGAGTGATAATGGTCCGGGGATCCCGGAAGATCAGCGAGCGGCAATCTTTAATGTCTTTGAATCTTCCAAAGGTTCGCGCGGGACCGGGATCGGACTTCCGGTCAGTCGTAAAATTCTGCGAGAACACGGGGGGCGGGTCCGTGTCGAAGGCGGCCCCGGTCAGGGAACACGATTTGTACTCAGCTGGCCGCGCGGCAATGTGACGATTCCAGACATTAATTCACTGCTTCCCAACAACAGAACCTCCGAAAGTGACAGCTAAACCATCATGCCTGATTTCGATAAACATCGCGTTAAAAAAAATGACAGGGTCAATCTGAGCAAGACCGAAACTGACGGAAAGAAGATCGAATCAGATCGCGCGGCGTGCGAAGAGTTGTGTGAATCCCTAAGAACAGAACTGATCTCACTGCAGGCACGCCTGTACTCCGAAGGTAAACAGAAATTGCTGGTCGTTTTTCAGGCGATGGATGCCGGTGGAAAAGACGGGACGACACGATCCGTGTTTCAGGGCGCCAACCCGCAGGGAGTCGTCGTGACATCCTTTAAAAGGCCATCGGACGAAGAACTGGCTCACGATTTTCTGTGGCGGGTTCACAAAGCCGTACCAGGCAATGGCATGATCGGCGTTTTCAACAGGTCACATTATGAAGACGTACTTGTGGTCCGGGTTCACGACATGGTCCCGGAGTCTGTCTGGCGGCCACGTTATGAATTTATTAACGACTTCGAAAAAATGCTGACCGCATCAGGTACCCGAATCCTGAAGTTCTTTCTGCATATCTCCAAGAACGAACAAAAACGTCGGTTTCAGGAGCGCATCGACAATCCTGAAAAACGCTGGAAGTTTGATCCGGCCGATCTCGAGAAACGTAAGTTCTGGAACGCGTACGAAAAAGCGTTTGAGGACATGCTGGAAAAGTGCTCCACAACGGAATGTCCGTGGTACATAGTACCGGGAGACCAAAACTGGTACCGCGATCTTGTCGTGACAGGTGTCATCGTCGAAACGCTCAAACAAATGAATCCACAGTACCCCGCACCGCCGGATGTTAAGGGAGTTGTGATTGAGTGATGTCCTCGGCCTCAGTCAAAGTTGTTTATCTCATGCGAGGTTTGCCTGGATGCGGCAAGAGCCACCGGGCAAAACGGCTGGCTGGCAGACACGGTCTGGTGCTGGAAACGGACGAGTATTTTTACACGCAGGTCGGGATTGATCCGTCTCAATATGACTTCGATAAAACACGGTTGCCGGCCGCTCGAGCGTGGAATCTCGGCAGAATGCGTGATGCGATTGCTGCGGATATCTCGCCGATTGTCATTGACCGGGGCAATGGGTTGAATCCGGAGACGCGCGAGTTTGCGGCTTATGCTGCAGCTCATGGGTACAAAGTCGAACTTGCCGAACCGGATTCTCCCTGGTGGCAGGAACTGCGAGTCCTGCTCAAATACAGGGAACATGTTTCCGACACCTTGTTCGACGCATGGGCGCAACGCCTGGCAGAAAGCACGGGGAATCACCACCGCGTGCCTGCTGCTACAATTCGCAACTGGATGCGGCATTGGAAACATGACCTGACAGTTGAAGACATCCTGAACCAGTAGCACGGGACTCAGCGGTGCCTTGAAGCGACAGTGCCGTCAAATCTTCTCCAAGGCGCGGGATTGCAGCGATTGAAGCTGGGGAACTCATGCAGGTTGTGACCTGCTGTGGCATTGAATTGCAGTGTTGACAGGTTTCGTGCCGAATCTGAATACGGAGATGCAGGACCGGATGCTGTGTGGCAGAATTTGCCGAATGTCGCTATGGCTCACGCGCGCCGAATGCTGACGCTGTGGCATCTGGTCAGGACCGCGATCCAGGCCTGCTTGCCATCAAAGGTTGATTGATGACTGCTGATTACTTCTCCGGCACAGCGAATAGCGCCGGACGTCGCCGCCGACGAATGGCAACTGAAGTCAATGCAGACCTCGATCTGACTCAATGCCATGATGAATCACACTCGCGCGCACGCGTGGCGGAATTCGCTCCATTTCCGATGTTGTCTCGTGATCGACTCATTCGCCGTGTGATTTCTCCGCGTTTGTGGAAGCATATTGCAGCAGCCTTTGTGCTGACACTGACTCCCATCATCTACGCCGTCCTCACATGGCCACCCGCAGATCCATCTGCCGTCTCTGCCCCGGCGGAAATCTTGTCGCGACTGCAGACATTAAAAGGCCTTTCGGGCCTGAAGTTTTTTGTGGCCGCTCAGCTTTGCCTGGTTATTGCCTGGGTACGTTCGGCCAGTGTGGTGGACTTTCGAGGCCGGTATCGCTGGTGGCGCTGGATGGCCGTCGGATTGTTCAGCGTTTCTCTCACGCTGCTGACAAATTCAGGCGACGCATTGATGCATGTGGCTGCAGACAGTCTGGAACCGGTTTTCGGTCGTCTCGATGCCGCTCGTCCTGCTCTGATCTTTGTTCCGGGCGCTGCGTGTCTGGCGCTTCTGCTTTGGCAACTGATTCCGGATATGGGGCGCTGTCGAGCGTCTCAAATGCTGCTTGTTCTCTCGGTCGTGCTGTTGACTGTTCGGGCATTCGCCGAAACTCGGGAATTTCCGGCGGTGACGGATTTTCATCGTTCTGTCCTGGAATTGCTGATCTCCGGACTCATGTTGTCCGCGTTGCAGTTACATGCTCGATTTGTCATCCACATCAATCCAAACCCGCCTCTGGCGGTGCAGCAGGCATCAACGAAATTCAGGATGACAAATTCCGTTCGTGCGACTGAAGCTCTGCCCGACCCGCAGACTGCCGTTCCTGCGTCAGCAGTGCTTGAGACGACAGAATCTCCTGAGGCTCCCGTTTCGATTACAGACGTATCAGCCGTTGCTGCGGAATTTGCTCCCGAACCGGCTCTGAAGAGCCATGAAACACTGCATCCTCTCGATGACACGGCGGCTAAAAACCCGACAGCGTCCTCCGGTCAGCCCCCGACAAAGGCAAAGTCCGGCAAGAAACAGAAGTTTCGCAAGGCAGGGTGATAAGGCTGCGGCGATCAACGCCCGATGACGTGTGCCAGGAGCGGATTCATCGGGGCCGACGAATTGTGCAGCACTGAAACCGTGGTACCATGAAACGGCAAATGCAGATGCGGAACGTCCGGGAGCCAGTACGAAAGCTGACGGGCATTTGTCGTGAGGGAAGCGTCGGCTGAACGGAGTATTCCGGTTTCGTTAAGAATCACTGCCGCAACCTCAAGTCCGCTGTCCCGAATCCGCTCCACTGTCAGCCTTGTGTGACTGATGACACCGAGCTGATTTGCCGCAACCACAATGACCGGCGCTTTGATCCGTATTGCCAGATCGAGAACGGAAAGCTCATTCGAGAGTGGGCAGAGAATTCCGCCGGCGCCTTCAATGATCAGAGAATCTGCTTTGCCCTCCCACTCGGCAATGCCCTGCAGCAGAAGTTCACTGGAGACTGTCGTACCTTCCATTTCGGCCGCGACATTTGGCGCGGTGGCCGCCAGGAAACGTTGCGGACAAATCATGTCGAGTGAGAACTGTAAACCGGTGGCAGATCTCAAGGCATCGATATCAGACCAGAATGGGTTTCCCTTCGCATCCAGTTCCGCACCGCTGCATACCGGTTTATAAGCGCCGACCTGAAAACCAGCGCCACGCAGCTTTCGAATGAGCAGACAAGTCACATATGTCTTGCCCACGTTCGTATCGGTTCCGGTGACGAAAGCAGTTTGCATTTTGTTTTGATCAGGCATGCCTGTAATATAGTCTCAACAGTTGCGTCTGCCAGTCGATGGCGGGCGGGCGAAATACGGATTTGACTTGCAGCAGAATTCGTGATGTCTCAGAATTGATGGTTCAATTGGAAGACAGTCAGGACCCGAGCGCCGGAATGCGTCATGCTGCCGCTGGTAGTCCGCGACAGTCGAACTAAAAATGGTTTCAATTCACATGAGCAATATAAAACTTCCAGCAGCTCTCCTTCGTCAGCTCGGGAAAAAAAGCGATACGGCGCTGGCTCGGGAATTCGGTGTTTCATACAACTGCGTTCGGGCGGAGCGGATCAAGCTGGGGATCACTTCACTGAAACAGCAGAGGTGGACCCCGGAAGTGCTTGCCAGCCTTGGAACGGAGTCTGATGAGAAGATTGCAAACCGTCTGGGAGCTTACCCGTCGTCGGTGACGAAGATGCGCCAGAGACTGGGGATTCCGCCGTACGGGATGCGGCGTGAGCAGAAAAGTCACAAGTGGAAACGCAGCGAAATCAAACTGCTCGGCAAACTTCCCGACGCAAAGATCGCACGCCAGCTGGGAATCGACCCGTCGACAGTGGCTTGGAAACGCCGGGGAATGGGGATTGTCAAGGTTTCTGCCGGTCGCAGCGAGCGGAAATGGACGAAACGGGAACTGGCCATGCTCGGTCAAAAACCGGATTCCGTCGTCGCAGAGATTATTGGCACGCATCGACATCAGGTCGCCATGAAACGTGCATCGCTGGGCATTGAAAACTGTATCACTCGACGAAACAGGAACCGCAAGTCGAACTGAGGCGGCGGGATTGGCCTGATCCGTCACCTGCTGACTTTGAACCGGACGACCCGGAGTTAGTTCCCTCATCGACGTTTCTCCGGAAATCAGGACTTTTCGTGGCCGTATTCACCCGATCAGACTCGTCGTCGGCTCCCTGTGGGGCGTGGCATCGTCGATTCTGGACTGCCCTCCGGATTCTGGCTGGGTTTGAGATTGCACTGATACTTGCCACATGGCCATTGTGGTGGAGAAATCATTCGTTCCCGGTGATTCCACTCCTGCAGGGATTCTCGTTACCAGTGATCGCTGACAGGATCGCTGTCTGCATTTTGCTGGTTGCATGTCTCGTGGTTGCGTCGTCTTCAGAACGCTCGTATTGGAGCACAACGGCGCAGCGCATAAGTCTGGTCGCCGCACTGATCCTTTGCGTTGGTAACCAACAGTGCCTTCAGGCCTGGCACTGGTTATTTATCCTTGGGCTGGGGACAGCATTTTTTAGAGCCGAAGACCGTTTACGACTGCTGAGATCGATATTAGCATCAGTCTATGTCTGTTCGGCACTCTCCCGCATGGCTCCGCATCCATATCAGGGGATATCGGCTGCAATCGTGGATCAGCTGATACGGATGACACGCGTCGGCTCCCCGCTGGCGCATAAAGAAGCAGCCGAGTTTGTTTGCCACGCATTGAATCTGGCGGAACTCGCTGTCGGACTTCTATTGATTCGGCCCGCGTCGCGACGTTACGGTATTCTGGCCGCGATGGGACTGCATCTAACTTTATTATTTGCCCTTGGCCCATTCGGCCTTCGGCATCACACCGGTGTTTTGATCTGGAACATATGCTTCCTGTGTCTGATCCCCGTCGCATTTTTCGGCCCCGTCAGTGCTTCCGTTTCAGGTCGCACAGGTCAGCCATGGTTCTATCGGGTGGCAACGCTGTTTGTGTGGGTGTTCCCGCTTTCGGGCCTGATCGGAATTGCTGACAACTGGCCAGCATGGCAACTGTATTCGACCAGACCTGAGTTATGGACACTGCAGGTCCACGAAACGGACATCAAGTCGCTTGGTCCCGGAATTCTTCCATATGTTTCGGAACCCGCTCCGCTTGATGATTGGGCCACCGTCCGGCTTGATCGCTGGTCCCTCGACGAAACAGGATCTCCGATGTACCCCGAAGATCGATTTCAGTGCGCCGTCATTTCGAATATCGTTGAAAGACTACCCGCTGACACTGAATTCCGGATTGAGATCTCAGCACCGGAACGTTGGTTGTGGTGGCGTCGCGTCCATCGATCGGTCCGTACCCGCGCCGAGCTGCACTCACAGTGCAGGCCCTGACAAGTAAACTGGCCGGCAGCCTGTTAAACGCGATAATAATAAACTTCGACTGGTTCAACCCATTCGGGCATGTGAAATTAGAGGTACGGCAGCAAGCCGCACAGCACATTCTGTCGATTCTGGAGTTTCTCGATCATCTGATCCAATTGACGCATTTCGGGGATCGACTGACGCCGGAGAGAAGGTCCGCCCTCTGGAAGTGGTTTTCCGTCAGAATCCGTATCGTCTGCAGGAGCGGCCTCTTCAGACACGATTCCGCGGCTGGAATACGGATACGTCTCGGATGGGGGCTGCGGCGTGGCAGTCTCTGGTGGAATCTTTGACGTCTTCGGGGCAGAAGGACCGGACCAGCGGAAATTCCAGACCAGGAGTACAAGTAAACAGGCGACGGTCACGCTGGCCGTTACTCGAATACGATAGGCGATGCGACCATATCGAAGCTGCGAATGGCAATCGGCCAGGACACGATCGCGAAGGCCTGGAGTCAGACGAGGTAACTGCCCGGCTTCACGCAGCAGATGGTGTTCCGGGAGCGACGGTTCCGGGATATTGACAAAAGGGTCACTCATAGTACTTGTTACTTCTCATACAAAAATCGAACAAAACTTAAGGTCGGCTGCGGTGTGGGCTTATCGGACGAGTGGTTCCAGGCTTCTATGGAGTTTTTCCATGGCATATCGATATCGGCTGGCAACCGTATTCTGAGACAGTCCCAGCGCTTCAGCGATCTCGGCAAATGTCAATTCTTCCCAGTGTTTCAGGATAACGACTTCATATTGATTCCTGGGCAATGTTTTCAGCAAACGCCGCACAGTATCCGCGGTTTCTTCATGGACAATCTGAGATTCAACACTTTCTTCAGGAGAACTGCGTTCTGCAACATCAAAACCTGTTCCTTTTCGCTTCTTGATGATTCGCAGTGCTTCATTGCGCACCGATCGGATCAAATACGGCCATGGTGCGTCAGCTTTGGCCAGGAGTCGGGGGCGAAAGGCAATTCTGGAAAATGCTCCCTGCATAGCATCCTCAGCATCTGGTTGATTCCCGGTAATTGTGATCGCAAACCGAACCAGTCGCTGCGCCGTGAGGTCAAACATTTCGGTCAGCGCAAGCTCAGGTTGCTCCGTCAGGCGAGTGACGCAGTTTCGAAAACTTGCCTGAAAGTCAGCGGTCGCAATGGGGCTCACGGCATTACCAAAAGTCGTTCTACCGTTAAGTTTGTCTGCCGGATTTGGAAATTCTCACCGAGAACGATATTTTCCGGGCCGGAAAATGAACAGTGCAGACATAAAACAGCGTTTTTACCTGAGTCTTTAACTTTACTCCTCAATTGAGTTTAAAGGATTTTGCTGTGTTTAATACCGTGGCCGTGGCGGGCGCAACTGGAGCCGTAGGGCGAATTATCCTGCAATTACTGGCCGATCGTCAGTTTCCGGCCCAAAACTTCCGCTTCCTCGCGTCTGCACGCAGCGTCGGGCAGGTGATTGACTTCCGCGGCGAGAAAATCACCGTCGAAGAATTAACCCACGACTGTTTCCAGGGCATCGATCTGCTGATCGGCAGTACTCCGGATGAAACGGCTGCCGAGTTTTTTCCGTCGGCACTCAAAGCAGGCTGTAAGGTAATCGATGAATCCGGTTACTGGCGCATGAAGCCGGATGTGGCACTCGTGGTCCCGGAAATCAATCCGCAAGCCGCGCTGGATGCCAAAGGAATTATCGCCAGTCCGAACTGTTCAACCACACAAATGGTCCTGGCTCTGAAGCCGCTGCACGATGCCGCAAAGGTTCGTCGGGTCGTCGTGAGTACCTATCAGGCAACCAGCGGAGCGGGACTGCAGGGGACTGTTGATCTCATCGAAGGCAGCCGCGCGGCGCTGAACAAAGCTGACTACCAGTACAAAGTCTTTAAGCATCCGATCGCGTTCAATGCGATCCCTCAGATTGGCGGTTTCAAGGAAAACGGCTACACAAGCGAAGAACTCAAGATGGTCTACGAGACGCGTAAGATCCTGGGTGACGAATCGATCCAGGTCTGCGCTACGTGTATTCGTATTCCGGTTTCCAACTGTCACAGTGAAACAGTGAATGTCGAAACCGAACGACCAATTTCTGCAGAAGAAGCTCGTCGGCTGTTCGCTGCCACACCGGGAATCACCGTGGTCGATAACATCGAACTGGGGCAGTATCCGATGCCATCCAACTGTGACGGCAGCGATGACGTTTTCATCGGTCGGATCCGCAAAGACATGTCACACCCCAATTGCATTACGTTCTGGTGTGTGTCGGACAACCTCCGCAAAGGCGCCGCCACCAACGCAGTCCAGATCGCGGAATTGCTGGCGAAACATCAATAAAATAATCCGAACAGCAATACGCGACAGGGCGCAACGACGCCAGGCTTTGGAATCGGTGCGGCACGTATGGATGCCGCGTTGATTCCAAAGCCTGTAGCCTGAATGAATATGCAGCCTGACTTCAACCGCGGAACTGCAAAGCTCCGAACTGCAGACCTGCTACCGATGAATGTCTGTTAAAAAATATCCAGCATGTAGTGCGAACCTTTGTGGTATGGCTTTTCGCTGGGGTAAAAGTTGTACCAGTTTTTGTTGTACACAGGGATTCGCATAGAAGGCTCATAGCGGTAGTACATATTGTCGTACTGCTGCGGCTTCTGGAACGAATGTGGATAGTAGACGTAGGGATAATGGTAAAACCGCTGCCAGTCCGAAGGCTGGCCTGGCGGGGCCGCTTCGACACAACGGACGCTTGTCACTGTGGCGACTGCGATCATGGCAAACATAACAATTCGCTTCAGCATTCCGTGCTCCTTCTGCGACCCTGTCGATGGGATCGCCGGGACGACAAGTTCCGGCAATCCAAGGTTCCTGGCCGTGTTCTGAACACAGGCCGGTGATTCTGGACGAAATCTCGGCAAGACGGACCGATCAGTTAGACAGTCAAAACTGTCTCAATCGCCCCCGGAAACAGACTCATGTCCGCAATGCCGAGACTCGTCAGATATGCGTGTAAACTCCACTCACAGGCTTCAAGATCGGCTGACTGACCACCGCAGGATCAGGACTTTCGTCAGAATCGTTAAAATCGACGGCTCAGGGTTCCGTGGCCACGCGATATGATTCGCGTACCGAACAGTTCCGGCTGCAGAAACCGGTGGTTCTGCCGCGAGTGAACGTCAATTTTTGCCGGTATTGCGGTGGAACGGTTGTGTCGAAACGGGAAACAGGACGACTTAGACGAATTTCAAGACGCGAAAACCGCGAGGGAAGATGTGGCATGTCTATTCAAAAAAGGCTTCTTGCTCGATCCTTCGGTGGCCAAAACACGCCCAGAACCAGCCAAGTGTTGTATGGAAAGAATGTTCCCATAAAGAATCGCGTGTCTTTCGTTGGTCCGCAGAGTTCATTCAGAAACTTCTCGCGGGTTAAGTTTGCAGCAATCTCATCTGAGCCATGTAGTTCTCGAAGCTTCAGAAACAGAGTGCCCAGTTCCCAGTCTTCACACATCGCAGTATGTGGATTTCTGCTGTCTTCACATTCAAAAATGTAGTGGAATGAAAATGGGAGCTTCGTGAGCGGCTTTGGTTGTGGACCGAACAGACGAAGCTGAGACAGCTCCTTTTGCCATGCAGGCTTCCACTCGGGATCGGCGTCACGAATTTCCAAATCAATAATTCGACTTGGACGGACAATCCCGAGCGATGTCTTGTCCATTTCAAAAGCAGCTTCCAGTTGGTGCCGAGTCAGATGCGGCATCCGATCGATAATTTCGCGACGTAGTTTCCAGTTATTGCGAGTGTCAAGACGGTCAGAAACTATTCGTAGCGTATCCAGATCGGGCTTTCTACTTTCCTTCCGATTGTCTTTGTTCGCATCGGGCTTATCCGTTTCAACTTCAATCCATTGGTATTTATGGAACTGTCGGTCTTGAGGCTGATATCGGTAGTCGATCGGGTAGAGGCGAATCCACTCACCTGATTCGTTCACACCGGCAGTGCAAACCAATTCCTGATGAGCCGTTGACGGATGAGGATAAGTCATCACAGTGATCAGGATTTTGTCCAGTCGCCGGTCCCTCATGCCACTACTTCCGCTTCAATGTGCCAAATCTCCAGTCCCGTCTGCTCAGCGACCACTTTTGCCAGGTGCTTTCGATGGCATTGATCTGGACACGCTTCCATGCAGACTAACACGGAAGGCTTATCCTGAACCAGCTTGGCAACAGTGTCGATTGCCTCGGTCTCAGTCTTCAGTGTCGATCTGCGATACTGCTTGAACAACTCTTCGTAATCATCCTGATCCTTAAGTTCCTGACGCAACGAAGAATGGATACCAAGCTGAGGCACGTGGACATAGCTAATACCCAACTCGCCGCAAAGTCTGGACAGTGTCGACTTGTGAAATCCGAACCGCCTCGCGATCGGATTCATGCGAACATCAATAAGCTGATGAATCCCGTTGGCAATCAGCCCATTCAGGAAGGCATCGACGCTGAGTCCTTCATATCCTGCCGTGTAAACCGCCAATTCGGCTGTGGATCGCTCGACCAGTTTTTTTCGCTTATTGAGAACCGAGTACTCTGGAAACCTTGCATAGATATCGTCCAACACCTGATTCGCCGGGACAGATTTGAAC
>JAGQQS010000490.1 GCA_020426105.1 Planctomycetaceae bacterium | reverse complement strand
ACCAGCACCTGGGCGTCGCAGCTGGGGCCGGCACCGATGCCGATCGTGGGAATGGTGAGGGCTTGTGTGATGCGCTCCGCAATGTCCTGGGGAACAAGTTCCAGCACAATGGCAAATGCCCCGGCATCTTCAGCCGCGCGCGCGTCGTTGAGGAGTTGCTGTTCATCGCGCTGGACTTTACCCATGCCGCCGAGCTGTCGCACTGCCTGCGGTCTCATTCCGACATGGGCCATGACTGGGATTTCAGCCCGGCCGATAGCGCGAATCGTGTCCGACTGGATCATCCCTCCCTCAAGCTTCACCGCGTCGGCACCAGTTTCCTTGATAATGCGACCGGCGTTCCGCACCGCCTGCCTGGGGCTGACCTGATACGACATGAATGGTAAATCGACGACGACAAGGGCGCGGCGGACCGCGCGTGTTACGATCTCGCCGTGGTAAATCATCTCGTTGAGAGTGACTGGCAGTGTGGTAGCGCGGCCTTGTACCACCATGGCCAGACTGTCGCCGACAAGAATGCTATCGATGCCTGCTTCGTCCATGATTCCGGCCCACAGGTAGTCATACGCCGTGAGCATCGTGATTTTCTGCCCTTGTGCGGCGAGCTCACGGAAAGCGGGTACCGTGATTTTTCGAGGTGGCTTTTGCATTCTGTTGTTCGTCAAAGTTCCGGAGGTAATCCCGTGTTATCCGGCACCTTGCCCGGGCCACCAGTGTCATCCGCGGTGTTCCCGCCGAGTTCCGAATTCAGCTCAGGCGCATGGCTAACGGCGTCCGCCTCTGGTTCGGCAAACCAATGGGGACGCCCATTCACGTCATCCAGCTCTTCAACGACTTTGAAGAATTCCGCCGTCTCGAGAATCTCCTGCGTGTTGTGAGTCTGCCCTCCGGGTGTACGGCCGCTGGTTTTTCGGGTTGACAGTCCGGTCACGTCGTCGGAACTGCGATGTACACTGGAGTCGTCCGCAATGCTCAGGATATCGATGTCTTCGTGGGATTCTGAGGGATCTGCGGTGGCAGAGGCCCACCGCGGTTCACCATCGTCAACATTGTCGAATCGGGCTGAGTTACCGTGATCAGGAGCAACGGACGATCCATCGGCGACCTCACTTTCTTCCGAGAGCCGGCGACCAAAGTCGATGATTTCCAGACGACTGTCCATGGGATTCAGATCTGGCGGAAAAATTTCTGCGGATCCGGACACAGAATACTGTTTCTCGAGATCTTCGTCCGTGGCGGCATGTGGCTCTGCAGACGCCCCCCCCTGTTCGACTGTATAATTCAGGGGATGCTTCGAATTTGCCGCCAGCGACCGCCCGTCCACCGTACTGCTGTCGTCATTGAACTCATGTCGAGACAGTGAGAATTGCCCGGACTCCGTCCCGATGAATTCATTGGCAATTCCGGTCTTGGATTTCCGTTTCGTCGCATCCGTCGCAGCAACTTCGGTACGCACGTGAACGATGAAGCGAATTGGGCCGAGTGCCAGCTGGACGCCGTCCGCGATATCACAACGCTTACCGGCAACGATACGTTTCCCGTCAACGAAGGTGCCATTGCTGCTGTCAAGATCTGTGACGGACACCGAATCACGTCCCACGCGGAGAAAACAGTGTCGGCGACTGACCTGTGGAGCGGATAGTCGCAGATTGCAGTCGGAGCCACGTCCAATCACGATGTCGTGTCGAATCGTGATCCGACGGACATTAGAAGGCTGATCCTGCAATTCAAGCACGACCTTCATAGAATCAAATTCCGCCCGGCGGCAGCAATAAAGTGTAGTGGCAGGACGATGCCGAACCCGGTATCCGGCATAAATTCCTGCACCTGATGTTGTCCGTTACGGTACAGCTTTTCATAACTTGAGCCGAACTGCAAGACGACCAGGATGATTTACTGCATTTGCTGCCATTTTTTGCCAACAAATGCGGAACAGGAGAGTCAGCCCGACTTCAGCGGATGCGGGCAATGGGCACGTCACGCCGCGAGCCCTGCCAGAACGCGAGATTATCGCACGACCGCACCGAACAACTGTGTCGCATCCTGCACAACATGTCTATAATCCCGCGTTCTTTCAAAAACTCTGACGGTCTGCCTGCCCCGGAAAATTTATGACCATCGATTGGGATGCATTCACCAGCAACACACTGACAACGGCCGAAGTGCGGTTACTTGGTGCGGTGGACGTCCCGGCCGTACTTGCTTTGCAGAAACTTATGGTTTACGAAGTGCGGCGTCAGTGTCGTACGAATGCCGCGATTCTGATCTGCGAACATCCTCCAACAGTAACGGTTGGTTCCGGAGCCAGCCTGCTGGAATTACCGGTGGCTCCTCGCGAGCTTGAATCCCGACTCGTTACGGTGCATAAAGTGCGACGTGACGGGCATGCCATCCTGCACCAGCCTGGGCAGCTTGCCGCTTATGTCGTCGTCTCACTGGCGGAGTGCAGGATGGACGAGACAGAGTTTCGAACGCGTTTGCAGCAGTCCGTGGTGGAGACATGTCGGGAGGTACAGGTCGTCGCGTCCACATCACCAACAGACCCGACTGCCGTCTTTGGAAGGCACGGAGTTGTCGCTGAGCTCGGAATTCATATCGATGAAGGCATCACCAGTTTTGGTATCTTTCTGAACGTAAGCTGCCGCCTCGACGAAGCCCGCGAAATCGGACGTGGCCTGCATGGGCAGCGCGTCTCGTCTCTGAATGCCGAACGCGTCCGCCCGACTCAGATGTCGCAGGTCCGCTCGGCGCTGATTCAGCATCTATGCACGCATCTGGGCTTTCCTGATTATCATTTGCACACCGGTCATCCTTTTTTAAAACGTACACGAATACCGATCCATGACAAGTTTACCAATTCTCAATCAGCCATCGACTGACATGGCGCTGCAGGCGGCCACTCGCCAAACAGCCACTCTGAATTTTGTTCCCGTCAACACGATGCTGCCGACGGATGGGGCGCAGCGCCGCCTTCCCCGATGGCTCAAACGACCATTGCCTCAGGCCGGTATGGCGTACACCAGTGATGTCATCTCCGATCTGCGGCTGGAAACGGTTTGTGAAAGTGCCCGGTGTCCGAATCGCACGGAGTGCTGGTCGCAGAAGACGGCAACATTCATGATCGGCGGCAACGTCTGTACGCGGCCGTGCGGTTTCTGCTCCGTGCCAAAGGGCAAGACAGAACGCCTCGAACTCGACGAACCGCAACGCGTCGCCGCTGCAGCGGCCCGCCTCGGTCTCAGATACGTTGTGCTGACGTCGGTGACCCGCGATGATCTGCCAGACGGTGGTGCCGAACACTGGTACCGGACGGTCATCGCTGTCAGGGAACTCACGGGCGCGCAGGTCGAGGTTCTGACGCCCGATTTCCTCGGCAATCGAATGGCGATCCACCGAGTGATCGAATCTCGTCCGGATGTGTTCAATCACAATACGGAAACAGTGCCGAGACTCTACCATCGCGTGCGCCGCAATGCGGACTACCAGCGAACGCTTGATCTGCTGAAACAGGTCCGAGACGAAGCTCCGGAGATGCCTACGAAGAGTGGTCTGATGCTGGGGCTGGGCGAAACGCGTGACGAACTGCTGGAAGTCTTCGCGGATTTGCGTGCTGTCGATTGTGACATGCTGACACTCGGGCAGTATCTGCAACCGTCTCCCGAACACCTGCCGGTCGAACGCTATGTTCCCCCGGAAGAATTTGATGAGATCGGAGAGCTGGCCCGCAAACTGGGATTCAGTATGGTGGCCAGCGGTCCGTTTGTCCGGAGCAGCTATCATGCAGGGGAAATGGCTGAAGAGATGGAATTGACCGCATCGCGGCGACAGGATTGAAGATGCTGCTTGCTGTCGAAACTTCCGGAACACAGGGATCCATTGCGATTTATGATGGTCCGCAACTTCTGTGTTCGCGTATTCTGAGTGTGTCCGGTCCACGACATGCCCAGACATTACCCGCGGAAGTTGCCGATGCGTTGGCCAGCCACGGTCTGCAGCCCAGCGGTGTGCGATCGATTGCCGTGAGTATCGGCCCCGGCAGTTTCACGGGCCTGCGTGTCGGAGTCACCTTCGCAAAAACTTTGGCGTGGCTGAATGGCGCCAGACTCGCAGCTGTCGATACGCTCCGCGCGATCGCTCAGCAGGTGCCGGCGGAAACGGAATATGTCACCGCCATCGCGGATGCACAACGCTCAGAGTTCTTTATGGCAACCTATCGCTGGAATCCGGAATTTAAATTAAGAGATGCGATCGATGATGTACGTGTCGTTGGTGTGGACGAACTGCCAACAGAATTTCCGATTTCCGGTCCTGCGGCAATCAAACTCGCCTCCGCTGAACATGGGCGTTTCCACGTGGTTGAGCAATCGTTGTGGCAGCCACATGCTGCCAATGTCGGATTGATTGGCCTCCATTTGCTCAACGACGGGCAATCTGCTGAACCGGACAGCCTGGAACCCGTGTACATTCGATTGAGCTACGCAGAAGAAAAGCGTCGGGAGATCACAGCTCCCAACACAATCCTGTGAACGATTTCACTTGAACCTCATTCCGGATAGCTGTACCCTTGTTCGGTTCACGAGGCTGCCGCCTAACGATCTTGACTCAGCAAGGATTCTTAGAAAATGACGTTCATCAGATTTCTGGCCCTCACCTGTGCGACAGGTTTGTTTGCCACGCAGGCGACTGCTGACTCCTGGCCCGGATTTCGCGGAGCATCCGGAGATGGTGTTTCTCAGGAAACCGGCATCCCGTCCACCTGGACGGAGACCGAAGGTATTGCCTGGAGTACGCCCCTCCGCGGTGTTGGCAATTCGTCACCATCCATCGTGGGGGGCAGGATTTATCTGACTTCCTTTGATGCGGCGGATCAATCGCTGTGGGTAATCGCTGTCGGGCAGAAATCGGGAGAGCTGCTGTGGGAGAAGCGTGTAGGTCAGGGAGAGTTAGTTGCTTACGGCCCTCCGGATCTGTATCAGCATCGACATAACCCCGCGACAGCCACACCGTGTGTGGATGCAGAGGGAAATGTGTATGCCTTTTTTGGAACCGGTGATCTGGTATGTCTTGATCGCGACGGCAACGAGGTGTGGCGACACTATTTTCCGGACGAATATGGTCCCTATGATATGAAGTTCGGGATGGCCTCGTCACCTCGGTTGTGGGGCGATACTCTGTTCATTGCCTGCGTGCATAAAGGTCCGTCATATGTTCTGGCGCTGGATCGAAAAACAGGAAAAGAGCTCTGGCTCGCCGATCGGAACTATCCGGCTATGGGGGACGCAACGGACGCCTATACATCTCCCGTCGTGCTGGTTCAGCCGGATCGAGCTCCCCAGCTGATCGTGACCGGCTGTGACCACGTAGATGCATACGATCTTGCAACAGGGAAGCGAATCTGGTTCGATGGCAGCCTGGTACTTCCGGAAGAGGAATATGCCCGCACGATCGCTTCACCCACGGTGGGAGAAGGGATTGTGGTGGTAAATTCAGCCAAAAATCAGCTTTGCCTGGCTATTCGTGGTGACGGCGAAGGTGATATTACCGGCAGCAGCCTTGAACTCTGGAAAGACAAAGGCATGGCCGACTGTCCAACAGCCACGATCCACAACGGAATTGTGTACTCAGTGCGCGACGAAGGCGTTGGCACTGCGTTTGATCTAAAAACCGGAAAAGAACTTTGGCGGCAGCGTGTCCTGTCCGGCAGGACTCAGGCGTCACCGGTCATTGCCGATGGCAAAGTTTATTTTCTGGCGCTGGATGGGCAGTGTGTTGTGGTGCGCGAAGGTGCCGAATATCAGGTAGTCTCGAAAAATACACTGCCAGTCGGGGACTACTATGCGACGCCAGCCATCAGCGGAGGCATGCTGCTTGTGCGGGAACGCTCCAGACTGTACGGAATATCCGGCATCGCTGCCGCGAAGTAGTGTCGCTGATTCACCCGGTTGATTGATACGATCGCCACCTTTGAGGATTCAAATGGATATGGTTCGCACATACATATTGATATTGTTCGTTGGATTATTAGCGCTTCGCCCGGCCCTCAGTGCTGAAAAGATTGACTTCGAGCCGAGCATCACGTTTTTCCAACTGCCTGAAGGAACGACACTGGGGCCCGTTTCGGGCGTTGATGCCGATGATGCAGGGAATGTCTATTTACTGCAGCGACAGGCGCCGCCGGTCATGTGTTTCGACCGAAATGGCAAGTTCGTGCGGTCATTCGGCGATGACCTTGTCGGGACCGGCCATGGCCTTGCGGTTGATCCTCAGGGCAATGTGTGGGTGACGGATACCGGCCATCATCTTGTTTTCAAATTCAGCCCCGAAGGCAAGTTATTGCTGGCGCTGGGGCAATCAGACAAGCCCGGCGCTGACGAGAGTCATTTCGACAAACCGACTCATACCGCGTTTGCAGACAATGGTGATATTTTTATCACAGACGGATACGGCAATTCACGAATTGTTCATGTGACCGCCGATGGAAAGTTTGTAAATGCGTGGGGTAAGGCAGGTGCCGGGCCAGGCGAATTTAATGCGCCACACGCAGCGATCGTCGATGGAAAAGGCCGGCTGCTCGTCTGTGACCGGGATAATGAACGGATCCAAATCTTTAATCAGGAGGGGCACCTGCTGGCCACATGGACCGGCTACAAACCGTTCGGAATCGCCATGGACGGAGACGGTGTGTTTTTTATCTGCGGCAATAATCAAGTGTCTCAATTGGATGCTGACGGAAAAGTTGTTCGCAGCTGGGGCAAGGAGGGCGTCGAGGCAGGGCAGTTCAAGACTCCTCACCTAATGGCTGCAGATAAGCACGGCAATCTGTACATCGCTGAAGTGAGTGGCCGGCGACTGCAAATGCTCAAGAGAATTCGCTGACGGTTCGGCCAGGCTGAATGTCTGAATTTTTGATGTACACATTGCAGAATCTTGAAAAAGAACATCGTTTTTGCCTTTCCTCTTCAATCCAGGGAATTTAGACTTCGACCCAGTGAACAGAGGCATCGCTCAACAATGGGTCGTTGCATCATTTTTTGGCTGATTCGTGCTATTTTCAGGCTAGGATAAAGACAGCTTGCAGATCGAAAGAACGTGTTTCGGGATGTAAGTGTAAAAGAGTGTGCTCTGTGTGTGTGTGTTGTCCGGATGTTTTGTTCTTTTCATGTAAGGGGTTTCGTTATGTCGTTTGCGAAGACAAATTCTCGTCGGCTGCGAGGATTTACCTTGATTGAACTGCTGGTGGTCATTGCGATCATTGCAGTTCTGGTTTCATTGCTGCTCCCAGCCGTGCAGCAGGCGCGTGAGGCAGCTCGCCGCACGCAGTGTAAGAACAATTTGAAGCAGATCGGCCTTGCACTTCATAACTACCATGACACGTTTCTGGTATTCCCGTCTGCAAATGTTGTCGATTCAATTGCTGCTGGAGCCAATGCACAAGCGGGAAATGACGGAAGTGCAAACGCGAACGGCAACACATACGCGGCTGGCTACTTCAACACCTGTTATCCCCTGGGAGAATCGAACACTTCCGCGCAGTTCAACAGGGCTCCATGGACGGTGACGATCCTGCCGTACCTTGAGCAGGTCAACCTGTATCAGCAGTTCAATCCCGCACTGCCATTTTTCGGCTGGGAAGGGACACAGAATGTCACATCAACCAATTACACGTTCCAGAGTCAGAGTTCGCCGCCAGTTTACCGTTGTCCGTCAAGTCCTGTCGTGAATTCTGACAAGTACACCATGAACTACGTGGCCTGTTCTGGTGGCGGTGGCCCGGGATTCCGAATCGACCCGGGGACATACCTGCCGAGTGTCAATGGCACCATGCCGGAGAATGCTCCTACCGACAATCAGCCACTCTCTAACAATCCGATGGCCCCTTGCTGGAACGCCTCACCGGCTCAGACCCTTCCCTTCTACGGGATCAACGCAAACTTCCGGCCGTTGTTTAACAACGGGATTATGTTCCTGAATTCCTCGGTATCGATTGGCTCAATTCAGGACGGTACGACCAATG
Source organism: Planctomycetaceae bacterium (assembly GCA_020426105.1). GTDB lineage: Bacteria > Planctomycetota > Planctomycetia > Planctomycetales > Planctomycetaceae > SXXK01. The sequence continues at coordinate 3,687 of JAGQQS010000490.1, read as the reverse complement.
TGATCATGGTCGGCGAGACCATGTACTGCACGCTCCGGAAAAACTTCCTTGGGGCAACAATGACCTGGGCGGCAGGGGCACGAGTTCGTAACTCACTGACCGGGTGCTGTCCAGTGATCTCAAACACCTCTGCCATCGTCAGTGGCATGAATAAACCGCTTGTTGAATACACGTATCAGCAGGCAGTTGCTCGTCAGGGTGCAGCCAACGGACACAGCCAGATTCAATTGGGGCTCAGCAGCTGGCATGCAGGCGGCGGCCACGTTGTGCTGGCAGACGGCAGCGTTCGGTTCATCTCCGAAAACGCTGATCTTCTGACGCAACAGAAACTCGGTGGTATTGGCGACGGTAACATCGTCGGTGAGTTCTAGAACTCTCTGAGGTCTGGATGCACGTCAGATTTTGGCACGACAGCTGCTCGTCGGCTGTCGTGTCTTTTCTTTTAGCGACTGTTCCGGGCGATCGGGAGAACACTGTTTTATGGACTGAGGATGCGAATCGCCCATGTTCAGTGAATTCTGACCCGAAACTGTGATTTAGTGGATTGGTTCGTTTTCAATCCATACAGCAATTAAAAAATCAGATGGGCTTTTCCTGGGCGTCCAGTCACCACGACGCATCGCATCTGGGCACTCTTGAATGACTGAAGTATCAAGATCTGTTTCGTGAAGGATTTAAGATGAGATTCTCAGAATCATTGTCCGGGGTTTTAATGAGGAAATCGGGTGTCAGTCGGGGTGTGGCAGCATTCGCAGTCTGCATAACGCTTCTTGCTGTCAGTGGATGTGGCGGGGGCGCCGATGATGCCAAAGAGCGGGCCTCTGCGTCAGGCAAAGTTTCGTTCGACGGGAAGCCTGTTCCAGCCGGTAATGTCGTTTTCATGCACACGGCCTCCGGAACGATGGCGATGTGCCCGATTTCTGAGGGAGAGTATTCCAGTGTCAGAAATGAAGGTCCGCTGCTCGGTGCCAACACGGTAACCGTGTCAGCCCTGGACAAGGCCGATGGACAACCGCTTTTCGGTGGCGGAAAATCATTCGAGGTGGATGTCGCCGCATCAGGTTACACCGGGGACTTTGCACTGACTGCTGAAGATGTGATGCCTGCCGCACCGGTGAATGTTGATGAAGAATACCCGCCGGAAATCACTCAGTAGTGTTCTTCAGTTAAGGCCGCGTCCACAAATAAAATACCAATTTGCCTCTCGCCCGGGGTGCGCTGACACCCGGTTTTCGCGAAAACCGGACGCGAGCGCGTTCCGGCTCACCCGGCCACTTGATCGTGGACGGTTCGGGAGCGCACGACATCCTGCGGTCTGCGATGGATTGGTACTGTCCTGAGGCAAGAAGTTTTGTCGTGGTGCTGTATCGGCGATTGCCCGAATGGCGTGCTGCACACTCGTCTCAGAAAAGGGGCCACGCATCAACCTTGCGGAGCCCCCTTCAGGCCAAGGGCTATTGGTTACTGAGCCGTGACAACCCATTGAATCTGAGGCGGAAATGTTCCGATTGAGCGAAAGGCGATTTCCCGTGGCGTTTTCGAATTACATTCCAAACACTGTTGTCAACCTGAATTCGCGAAAGATGCTCGCGACCCCGACTCTGGCGTTTGCTTGTTTTGTTGTGTCAGCCCACGTGTTTCTGTCGAGTGCACTGGGTGAGGACAAAGCGTCCGGGAGTTTTTTTCAGAACTCGGTCGGGATGCGGATGGTCCGAATTCCCTCGGGCGAGTTTACGATGGGAGCTCCGGAAGGAGAAGTCGGTTCGCGAATTGACGAACGCCCGGAGCATGTGGTGAAGATCTCTGCGCCCTTCTTTCTGGGGGCTTACGAGGTCACACAAGCGGAATACGAAATGGTGACCGGGTCGAATCCGGCCTACTTCAGCCGATCCGGTGCCGGTCGGTCCAAAGTTGAAAAACTGGATGCCGGTCGACTTCCGGTTGAGCAGGTGTCGTGGGACGACTGCGTTGCGTTCTGTGAGAAGCTCTCCGCTCTCCCGGAAGAAAAGGCCGCGGGTCGCGTGTATCGCCTGCCGACAGAGGCAGAGTGGCAGTACAGCTGCCGTGCCGGAACGACCGGACCGTTTAATACTGGTGCGTCGCTCGGGGCAAGTGACGCCAATGTCAACGGAAATTTCCCCTACGGTGGTGCGCCCCGCGGTGTGTATCTCGGACGCACTTCCATCGTGGGTTCCTACAAACCCAATGCCTTTGGGCTTTATGACATGCATGGAAATGTCGCCGAGCTCACTGCAGACCGATACGGCCGCCATTATTACAAGGAATCACCCACCGAAGACCCGAAAGGGCCGGAATCCGGGAACGACCGCGTGGTCCTCGGAGGGAGCTGGGGCACCGACGCAGCCCGATGTCGCTCCGCGTTTCGCCGCAGCAATGCCACTTCCGGAAAAGCTTACTACTTCGGCTTCAGAGTCGCCTGTGATGCACCTGCGGCGGGGAATTGAACTTACCCGATTGCACGGAAGTACCGCATGAAGCACAGCGCCGCGTCTCTCCGATACACGTCTCAGGGCTACGGGCCTCCAAACGCTCCGGGATGGATTGGCGTCTCGCGCGGCGCGGCACTTGGAGTTGCCTGGATCACAGTATTCAATTTAGTTGAGATATTTGCATTCAATACCAGTGCCATCCATAACTGGCTCTGTAACTTTCGGATGCTGACACAGCCACTCTGCATCTCTGTGCTTTCGATGCTGGCCACGGCATTGTTCATCTATGCAGTAAAGCCCGGTTTACCCGGGTCCGTATGGCTGGCGACGACCTGCCTGATAGCGGTTGTCACATTGTTCACCGGCTGGGACTTGTGGGAAGTTAATCAGAATTCTCCGGAAAACCTCCGGCAAACGGCCATGAGCCGATCACTTGGCGTTCTGATGCTGCTGGCTGTCGCCGGGTTGGGTATTCTGATTGGTGATTCGAAAGCAATTCATGCCGGTTCGTCCCTCGTAACAGTGGGCATAAGCTGCATCCTTACCATTTTCGGATTCGTGGTTGTTACGCTGCAGTCCGGTTCTATCGGTGACTTGCTGCCAGCGGACGCTGTGCCTGTCATTCTGGTTCCTGGCTGCGATATGGATCCGGAAGTTGATCCGTCCGAAGCATTGCACGACCGTGTCACTACGGCGAGTCAGCTATTTAAGGACGGGCACGCGGAGCTGCTTGTTTTATCCGGCAGCTCAGGTGATGAAGACGCGACCGGAACGGCGGCCTTGAAGTTGATGGCTGTCGAGGCAGGCGTACCTGAGCAGGCAATTGTGCTGGATAACAGCAGCGTCGATACAGCACAGGCACTTCAATTCGCAAATCGTCTGCCGGAACTTGAGAACGACCATCGCCTGATTGTCGTCAGTCACTGGTTTGAATTGGCACGCATGCGAATGCTTGGACGTCAGGCTGGAATACAGATCTTTGCTGTACCCGCCGAACAGAAACATGCCCTGTCTGATCAACAGCGGTTGTACGCTCAGGAGGTCCTTGCGTTTCTAAGAACGTGTGTGCATCCGGCAAAAAAGCTTCTGTCACAGCCATAGCCTGCGGGATATTGATGAACGGTCCGGCGGAACCCGGATGTCGCTGACCTGATCGCCATGCGGCCACGAAGCAACCCACACGGGCGGATCCACAAATTGTTGGGACATCGAAGAGGTACATTCCTGTGTTGTTCAG
>JAGQQS010000034.1 GCA_020426105.1 Planctomycetaceae bacterium | reverse complement strand
GTCCAAAAACGCAGGGACTCGTTGCCTCGTCCACTACCGCTAGGGGACTTTTTCCTCGGGACTCGTTGCCTCGTCCACTACCGCCAGAGGACTTTTTCCTTTGCCGGTCGCCTGGAGAGGTGGTGCCAATAGTGCGCAGCACCCTACGAGCCATTTGGCTATTGGTTCCTGACACCTTTATTAAACGTTTTTTAAGCACGCGTTATCATTTCGCAGGACATGCTGTTCGATGAAGATTCTTGTTGCAGGTTCAGGTGGTCGCGAGCATGTGCTGGTCTGGAAGCTCAGTCAGTCACCGCTCGTCCGGAAAATTTACTGCGCGCCGGGGAACGCAGGAACAGCGCAGCAAGCGGAGAACCTGAATATTCCGGCGGACGATGTGATGCGTCTTGCAAAATTTGCGCGAGAGAATGAAATCGATCTGACGGTGGTCGGGCCCGAAGCTCCGCTGGTGGCCGGGCTGGTGGATGAATTTCGCCGCCTGAATCTCAACGTTTTCGGGCCGACAGCCTCCGCTGCCCGCCTGGAAGGCAGCAAGGTTTTCACCAAAAAGCTGCTGAAGCGAGCCAATATTCCGACGGCAACGTTTGCCGTATTCAGCCGCATGCCGGAAGCCATGCAATATCTCGACGACTGCGAAGAACAGCCACTTGTCGTCAAAGCCGATGGTCTGGCGGCAGGAAAAGGCGTCTTCGTCTGCGCCAATCGTGCGGAGGCGCGAATTGCGGTGAAGTCTGTCCTGCAGGATCGCACCTTTGGTGAAGCCGGATCACAGGTGGTGATCGAAGAATGTCTGATCGGTCAGGAAGCCAGTATCCTGGCTCTGGTGGATGGAGACACCATTGTTCCGCTCGATGTGGCTCAGGATCACAAACGAGCGTACGATCATGATCGCGGACCGAACACCGGAGGTATGGGAGCCTACTGCCCTGCTCCACTGGTGACGCCGACCATCATGGATGACATTATTCGACGTATTCTGATCCCGACTGTCCACACCATGAAAATCGAAGGTTGTCCTTTTTCCGGTGTTCTGTACGCCGGGATCATGCTGACGGCCAATGGTCCGAAAGTCCTCGAGTACAACGTGCGGTTCGGCGACCCTGAGGCGCAGCCTGTTTTGATGAGACTGCGAAGTGATCTGGCACACGTGCTGATGCTTGCCGCCACCGGACGACTCGCTGAACTCGAGTCGCTCGACTGGGATCCACGTCCTGCCGTCTGCGTTGTCATGGCATCAGAGGGCTATCCGGGCGATTACGTAAAAGGTCGACCGATCTCCGGGATTGCCGATGCCGATGCGCTGCCGGATACGAAAGTCTTCCATGCGGGTACCGCGATCAAAAACGGTGATGTTGTTAATACGGGCGGCCGAGTCCTCGGCGTGACAGCGCTGGGCAACTCGATCGCCGAAGCCAAACTCAATGCATATGCCGCGGTTGACAGGATCCAGTGGCAGGGTGGCTGGTGCCGGCGGGATATCTCAGATAAGGCTCAGGACTGATTCCTGTCGTCTGAGCATCTCGCTGTTGCTCACCGTGATTGCGAATATAAACCGCCGGCCGCAGGGAGCGTATTTTCGAATCCACGGGCCACGCAGTCACGGATGATGTCGATAGTCAGGTTGATGTCTGCTGCCGTGATATCCAGGTGAGTGACCGTCCGTATGTGTTGTTTGCCCATCGGTCCGACCAGAACGCCGTGCTCTTTAAGTGCGCTGGCCAGCTGAAATGCCGAGCCACGTTCGGCGTCGATCTCAAGAAACACGATATTCGAGTGAATTCGATCTGCATCGACGTGAATACCGTCGATCGCTGAAAGGCCTGTTGCAAGTCGACGGGCGTTGGCGTGGTCGTCCTTCAATCGTTCAATGTTGTTTTCCAGTGCGTACTGAGCAGCAGCAGCGACGATGCCGGACTGTCGCAGCGCACCGCCGAATATTTTTCGGATGCGTCGGGCTCGTGCGATGTCGTCCCGGCGTCCGATCAGCATCGAACCCATTGGACAGCCAAGTCCCTTCGAGAAACAAATAGAAATCGTATCAAAGCATTTGCCGACATCTGCGGCCGAGTATCCTCCGGCAACCATCGCGTTGAAGAGTCTCGCCCCGTCCAGATGCCGCTTCAAGTGGTTTCTTCGAGCCCAGTCTGAAACACGCTGCAGATGTTCAAGAGAATAAACATGGCCGCCGCCAAGATTGGTCGTGTTCTCCAGACAGATCAATCGAGTCTGCGCGAAGTGTTGTTCGTCAGCTCGAACTTTGCCCTCGAGCACATTAACATCCAGCAAACCATCTGGCGCGGCAATCGTGCGGACTGTGATCCCGCTCAGGGCCGCTGGAGCGCCGCCTTCGAAATTGGAAATGTGCCCGGTTTCGTTAATCAGCAGTTCATCGCCTGGCCGACAATGGACGCGAATACCCATTTGGTTGCTCTGCGTTCCGGAGCAGGCAAACACGGCCGCTTCGTGTCCGAATAAATCGGCCACAAATTGTTCGAGGCGATTGACGGTGGGATCTTCTCCCAGCACATCGTCGCCAAGCTCCGCACTGACCATCGCCTGCAACATGGCTGGCGATGGACGCGTCACAGTGTCGCTGCGAAGATCGATCACGCGGGAGAGGCCGGAATTCAATGGTGCGGCTTTCGAAGAACGGGAATGGACCGGAAAAAACCGGCAAAGTTCAGCCACAGACTGTACTTCGTTGCGCAGGCGGCTTCAATTGAGTTTTAATTGCCCGGGTCCGGACAGCATCTGAACCCGCCCCTACCCCTCATGCCCGCACTTTAGCAATGACATCTCCTTTGGCCATCACAACGATCGACTGCCGCCTCGGCGATGCCACGGAACTCTTTCGAAGTCTCCGCGATAAACTCAGTCCCCGCGGAGACGTCGTTTCAGAAGCCGGGCGTCAGCGTACGATGGAATTGTTCGGTGAACCACTCAGTCCACGCGAAGTCGTTCGCAGAATCTGTGACGATGTGCGCAGTCGCGGGCTGGACGCAGTTCTGCACTACACATCGAAGCTGGATCGACGGGATCTCACGGCAGAGTCCATGCGCGTGACGCCGGAAGAACTGGCTTCGGCCGCCACGAAAGCGTCCCCTGAATTTCTCGCGGCGATTCGACAGATTCGGGACAACATTTCAGAATTTCAGCGGGCGGTGTTGCCTCGCGATGCGCGTGTGTCGCGTTCGGTCGGAGGGGGAAAGGTCGAGTTGCGTCAGCGCTGTCTGCCGATGAAGCGCGTGGGCATCTGCGTGCCGGGTGGTGCGGCTGCGTATCCTTCGACGGTGCTTATGACCGCAGTGCCCGCGATGACAGCCGGTGTTCGCGAAATTGCAATCGTGGTGCCTCCCACTGACTTTGGCGGATACAACGTTGATATGCTCGCCACGTGTCATGAAATCGGCGTAACAGAAGTTTATCGCGTCGGAGGTGCTCAGGCGGTTGCCGCACTTGCTTACGGTGTTGCCGGCATTCCCCGAGTTGACAAGATTGTCGGTCCGGGCAACCTCTTTGTGGCGCTGGCCAAGCAGCATGTTTTCGGCGATGTTGATATTGACAGCATCGCCGGTCCCAGCGAAGTGATCGTGCTTGCTGACGAAACAGCGCGTCCGGAATTTGTCGCTGCTGATCTGATCTCGCAGGCAGAACACAGTCCGGGTTCCGGAGTGCTCATTACCTGGCATGAGCCATTGATCGCCGCCGTACAGCGGGAACTCGAAAAACAGCTGGCACAACTGAAACGCGGCGATCTGGCTCGGCAGTCGTTAACGGACTACGGCGCTTTAATTCTGACGCGCAGTGAAACAGAAGCAGCCGAGTTGACAGACCAGCTGGCTCCCGAACATTTGCATATCTCCATGGATGCCCCTGAAAGAATGCTGAGCCAGATTCAGAATGCGGGCGCGATCTTTCTGGGACACTACACGCCTGTGGCATTGGGAGACTACATCGCCGGGCCTTCGCATGTGTTGCCCACAGGCGGGACAGCTCGCTTCGCCAATGGACTTGCCGCGACCGACTTCCTGAAGCGGAGTTCTGTGATTCAGTACGATGCTGCCGCCCTGTCGGCGGATGCCGACTCGGTGCGTCTGATGGCGGAAAAAGAGGGCCTTACAGCCCACAGTGCCAGCGTGGATATTCGGCTGCAGGACTTTGCAAACGGTTCGTCCCCCCTATGATCAAATCTGCCGTCACCGTGAGTATCGTGGAAGAAGCGCGCAACGGACCGTTCGTGTTCCACGACGATGTCTCCGCTGCCTGCCGGACCGCAGCGGAACTCGGGTTTGATGCCATTGAACTGTTTGCTCCATCGGGGCAGGCGCTTCGATCCCTGCCGCTGGCGTCCCTCCTGAATCAACATCAACTGAAGCTGGCCGCTGTCGGGACAGGGGCTGGCATGGTCGTTCATCAGTTGCACCTGTGCGATCGAGATGCAGCGCGGCGGCAACAGGCAGAAAAGTTTATCCGCGAAATCATGAGCGCCGGCGCGGAATTTCAGGCTCCGGCGATTATTGGTTCCATGCAGGGGAAATGGGACGATGTTGTCGATAAGCCCACAGCCATCGCACATTTAAGGGATGCATTGCAGCGTTTGGGTGATCACGCAGAATCACTCGGCACGGTGTTGCTCTACGAACCGCTGAATCGGTACGAAACGAATCTGGTCAATACCATTGAGCAGGGTATCGCGCTGCTCAAACCCCTGGCCACAAAGTCCGTGATGCTACTGGCCGATCTGTTTCACATGAACATCGAAGAAGCATCGGTCGCCGCTGCGATTCAGGATGCAGGGACGTCTGTCGGTCATGTCCATTTTGTGGATTCCAATCGGCAGGCAGCGGGCCGTGGTCATCTTGAATTCGGCCCGATCGCGTCTGCCCTCGCATCGATCGGTTATGAAGGTTACGCTTCCGCGGAAGCTTTTCCGATTCCCGATTCACTGACGACTGCGCGTCAGACGATTGACACGTTTCGAAAGTGCTTTCGATCGTCATCTTAACTGGACCCGTCAGAATGCTCCGATCTGAACTCATTCATCCAAAAATCTCCGAAGTTCTGGCGCGAGCCGGACACACTTCCAAAGTCCTGATCGCTGATGGCAATTATCCGGCAGCCACTGCGATCGGGCCCAGGGCGGAACTGGTCAGCCTGAACCTGGCGCCGGGTCTGGTTACTGTGTCGCAGGTGCTCAAAGTACTGCTGGCCGCTGTTCCGATCGAAGCCATCAATACCATGGGTATGCCCGCAGACGATCCGTATCGACTGCCACACGATCCACCGATATGGGATGAATACAGGACGATTCTAAAGACTGCCGGAGTATCGATTGAACTGCAACCGATCTCCAAGTGGGACTTCTATGAAGCGGTTGATTCTCGCGACCATGTGCTCACGATTCAGACGGGTGATCAGTCGCTGTGGGCAAATCTGTTGCTGACCATTGGCTGTCGCACGGCAGGCGCGTAACATGATCATCGGGATTGGTACGGACATCGTTGAGATCGAGCGAATTCGCCAGATGATCGAGCGCCACGGGGACCATTTTCTGAATCGTTGCTTCACGCCCGGAGAGATTGCATACTCCAATCGTCATCGTGATGCGGCCGTACGTTTCTCTGGTCGCTGGGCTGCCAAGGAAGCTGTCGTTAAAGTGATTGGTACGGGTTTTGTGCAGGGCATCACGTTTCACGATATCGAAGTCGTGGCGTTGCATACCGGTCAGCCGACCGTGCAGTTATCCGGCGAAGCATGGCAGGTCAGTCAGCGTTTGAAGATCACCGACATCAAACTGACGATCTCACACGCTCGTGAATACGCCACGGCGACGGCCATCGGAATTTCCGAACGATCCTGACCGCCGCCTGGCTCCGACTGGCCCCGGATCACCTGCATTGCCAGATCGAAGTAAAACGTTCACGGTGGGCGGCCAAAATTGCACGTTCGGACTGAGTCAGCAGCAAAGAAACGCGACAAATCGACAAATGGAATGTCAGAATTGCGGACAACGGCCCGGGGCAAACTACACTCCGATGGTACCAGTCCACGCAGACAACAATTGACCTCAGCGACGGAATTATACTTCAGGCAGGCTGGCGGTATTGACGCGTGCCTCCGGCCGCATGGAACGCACGTTGGGTCTGGTTGATTTTTGCAGCTCAGGCTCGCTGCAAACACAAAGTGTTCGAGACAACGAACTTCGCTTCTGAAATCTGAAAACCCAGCGTTCCCCGCCCGCCCCGTCTCAGATGTACCGGCGGGCTGACGCCCACCTCTCGCCGTACTTAGGCGCGTAACTGTGAGAAACCGCGGACCACGTAAATCATGCCGCTCCAGATGGTCACGCCGACGGCGATCCATAACGAAAGATCGCGGATGGCAGGCAGCCAGGGCCAGTTCAGTGATTCAGAAAGGGACAGCAGACTCACGGTGACCGCGACGCACTGCAACGTCATTTTCATTTTCCCGGCCATACTGGCCGAAAAATCTTTGCCCTCTTTTTCAAGTATGCCGCGCAGACTGGACACGAACATTTCGCGACCAATGATGATGATGACCATCCAGGCGTTCACTCCGGAATCCTCGGCCCCCTGCTTTTCAAGCAGAAAGACAAACGAACCGCACACAATGACCTTGTCTACAAAAGGGTCCAGGATCCGGCCCAGCACCGTGATCTGCTGATACCGTCGCGCCAGGTAACCATCGAGCGCATCGGTTGAGGCGGCGAAGACAAACAATGCGGCGGCAGAGATCCACCAGCCTCCGGCTGAGATCATCGAAAACAGGACCAAAGAAAGCAGCAATCGCGTCGCGGTGACGAGATTGGGCATGTTCAGTGAATCACGTCCAATGACTGCCTTGCGTTTTCCGGTGCCTGCCGGAGTCCGATTCGAAATTTCTGCGTTCGACATGCCCGACTACTCATCTATCTCTTCGGCCATCGCATCTGCCACCATTCCGACAAGGTCGTAGTCCTGTCGCTCCATGATTTCGACAGGGACCATGTCACCGGGCTGCAGATCGATCCCGCGGACGATCACGTTCGCATCGATCTCCGGAGCATCCGCATAGGATCGTCCCACATAAACTCCATCACCGATCTCTTCGTCGATCAGGACGTCCAGTTCATAACCGATCATTTTATCCGCGTGCGCGAATGCGATGTCCTGCTGCAATGCCATCAGCTCGTCGCGGCGGGCCTCTTTGATATCTTCCGGCAGGTGACCGTCGAGTTTCACGGCAGGCGTACCGGGTTCCAGTGAATAGGTGAAGACACCCATGCGCTCGAATCGTGTCTCTGCGACAAACTGCCGCAGTTCATCAAACTGCTGATCCGTTTCACCTGGAAATCCGGTGATGAACGTCGTACGCAGCACGACATTGGGAATGCGTTCCCGAAGCCGCCCAACAAGTTCCCGCGTCTGTTCGGCATTGACGCGACGCTGCATCCGCTTGAGAACAGCCGAGTTGATATGCTGCAGCGGCATGTCCAGGTACGGCAGAATATTGCCCGCATCCGCAATGACATCAATGAGTTCGTCGGAAAAGTTGATGGGGTACAGATACATCAACCGGATCCAGTCAATCCCCTCAACCTGCTGAAGCTGCCGCAGGAGTTCGGCCAGACGCACTTCACCGTACAGATCCATGCCGTAGTAGGTTGTGTCCTGTGCCACGATTATCAGTTCGCGCATTCCGTCATCAACAAGTTCGCGTGCTTCTTCCAGCACCATTTCAATCGGTTTGGTAACATGTTTGCCACGCATGGACGGTATCGAACAGAATGTACACGTGCGATCACAGCCCTCAGAGATTTTCAGATAAGCATAGTGCGAAGGGGTGATCCGCAGGCGGGACTGATCGTTCATGGCTTTGATGGGTGCGGGGCGGAAGAGTTCGCGTTGTTCGCGACTGCCACCCACGAGGCGATCTGCAACTTTTGTGATTTCGTCACGTCCAAACACACCCACCACGTGATCGATGTCAGGCATTTCTTTGAGCAGACCACCGTCCGCTTCCAATCGCTGCGGAAGGCAACCTGCGACGATGACGCCTTTCGTTTTGCCGGACTTCTTCAGATCCAGCATTTCCTGAA
>JAGQQS010000489.1 GCA_020426105.1 Planctomycetaceae bacterium | reverse complement strand
CCAAAACGTCCCGAGGCGACCTGCTTGATTGCGGAACGCCGCGAATCGCCGTTCTCCATCGGTTCAAAACGATCGTAGCGTTCACCGCCTTCACCCGTGTTGCTCTTGCCACCAATGCGATTCATCGCGATCGCCAGGGTTTCGTGCGATTCGGCCGAAATCGAACCGTAGCTCATGGCTCCCGTACAGAAGCGTTTCACGATCTCCGCAGCAGATTCCACCTCAGCCAGAGGCACAGGTTGCCCGGTACGGAATTTCAACAGGCCGCGCAGATGACACGCACGAGTCGTTTCCGCATTCACAAGTTTCGAAAAATCCTTGTAAGCGGCTTTGTCGCCGGTGCGCGCCGCCTGCTGGATTCGACCGATTGTATGCGGATTCCAGGCATGTTTTTCCCCCTGGCGCCGCCACGCGAACAGCCCGGCATTGGGAAGTTCCGGGGAGATGCTGTCGGGATTTTCCGGAAACCCGATATGATGCCGCATCATGGCTTCCTGCGCGAGCACGTCAAAGCCCACCCCCTTGATGCGACTGGATGTTCCCGAAAAACACAGCTCGACGACATCGTCCGCGAGCCCAAGAGCTTCAAAGATCTGTGCGCCTTTATAACTCTGCAGCGTCGAAATCCCCATCTTCGCCATGACCTTCAGCATCCCGTTCGCGACGCCCGATCGATAAGCCGCCACAATCCGATCGTCGTCCCAGTCATCGGTCAGCTTTCCATCCAGTCGAGCCTGTCGGAGAGCGTACAGGGCCAGATACGGATTGACCGCGTCCGCTCCGTATCCGATCAGCAGGCAGAAATGGTGTACCTCACGCGCTTCACCCGATTCGACCAGCAGGCCGATCTGTGTACGCTCCTCGTGCCGCACAAGGTGATGATGTACCGCACCGGTTGCCATGAGCGAACTCACAGGAACCCGATCGGCACTGATCTTGCGGTCTGAAAGCACTATCAGACTGAAGCCGTCCCGAATCGCATCCCGCGCTTCTTTGCAGATGCGATCCAGCGCGGAACGCAGGCCACCAATCCCTTCCGATTTGGGATACGTAATATCAATCGTTCTGGCCTTCCAGCCACGATGCTTAATCCCCTTCAGATTAGCCATTTGATGGTTGGTCAGAACCGGATGCGGCATCGCCAGCCGGTGACAGCTTTCCTGTTTCGTATCGAGCAGATTCCCTTCGGGCCCGATATAACATTCAAGCGACATGATCACTTCTTCACGAATCGAATCGATCGGCGGATTCGTGACCTGCGCAAACAGCTGATGAAAGTAATCGTACAGCATGCGTGGCTGGTCGCTCAGGCACGCCAGCGCGGCATCATTGCCCATGGACCCGATCGGATCCTTATCAGCCTTGATCAGCGGCAGCAGCATGAAGTTCATCGTTTCGGAGGTATACCCGAAAGCCTGCATGCGACTGAGCAGTTCCTGCCCCGTCAGACGCTCCGGCGGAGTTTTCTTCGGTAACTCTTCGAGGCGAATCCGCTGTTCCTGAACCCACTGCTGATACGGATTTCGCGATGCAACATCGGACTTTAACTCTTCATCGTCGATAATCCGTCCTTGTTCGAAATCCACAAGGAACATGCGGCCTGGCTGCAGGCGTCCTTTGTAGGCGACGTTGGACGGTTCAATTTCCAGCACCCCAACCTCGCTGGCCATCACGACTTTGTCGTCTTTGGTGACATAATAACGGCTGGGACGTAATCCGTTGCGGTCGAGAGTTGCACCAATGTAGTGACCATCGGTAAAGGAGATGGACGCGGGACCGTCCCATGGCTCCTGAAGCGCGGAGTAATATTCGTAGAACGCACGTTTGTGTTCAGGCATTGTCTGATGATTCTGCCATGCTTCCGGCACCATCATCATCACGACTTCCTGCAGCGTGCGACCGGAGTGGTAGAGCATTTCCAGGGCGTTGTCGAAGCATCCAGAATCCGACGTATGGGGCTCCACGATTGGGAAAAGCTTTTCAATGTCGTCACCAAACAGTTCGCTCTTCATCATTCCCTGACGCGCAAACATCCAGTTGGAATTGCCCTTCACCGTATTGATTTCGCCATTGTGCGACATAAAACGCAGCGGCTGGGCGCGGTCCCAGCTGGGGAACGTGTTCGTGGCAAAACGTGAGTGCACCATCGCAAGGTGGGTATCGTAGTCTTCTGCCTGCAGGTCTTTGAAGAATGGCAGCACCTGAAACGACGTCAACATCCCCTTGTAGATAATGAGTTTTGTCGACAGCGAACAGACATAAAACTGTAACGCCTCCGACATCTCGCTGTTGCGCAGCATGTGGCTTGACAATTTGCGAATGATGAAGAGTTGCCGTTCAAGCGCTTCTGCGTCGAGACCTTCTGCACCTCCAACAAACAGCATCTCCATATAAGGCGCACAGTTTCGGGCAGTTTTTCCGATGTCGGCGGCATCGTAGTCAACCGGTAACGGACGCCACCCCAGCAGCGTCTGGCCCTGCTGGGAAATAAACTTCTCCACGGTCTTCTTGCAGGTCGCCCGCTGCGTCTTGTCCTGCGGCAGAAACACAACACCGGCGCCGTAACGCCCGGCCGCCGGCAGATCGATGTTGATATCTTCCTTTGCGACTCGCACGAGGAATTGATGTGGCAATGCGGTCAGCATTCCAGCACCGTCACCCGTATTGGATTCGCATCCGCATGCGCCGCGATGATCCATATGCCGCAAAATGCGGTCTGCGTCATCGACGATCTGCCGACTCCGAACTCCTTTGATGTGGGCGACGAAGCCCACACCGCAATTGTCGTGTTCATTGCGAGGATCGTACAGGCCTTGCGCTTCCGGCGCGCCAAAAGGCGGACGAGAAAGTACCGGATACCGATTGCCGCGGATGTCTTCCATGGATTCGTCCCTTTACGTTATTACCGCAGAATGCGATCAATCAGCGGGGCGGTAAAGCCTCGCCATTGGCTCGGATCCCACAAGTCGGAGTGTGATCAAGAATCGTTCCGACAATCCGGTCGGAGCGGCGTGCGTATCGAGTTCGCCACCTGGAAGTCGCTGACACACAGTTAGTTGCACAGGTTCAGCGAGGTGGCAGGATGGCCCGTTTGGATGCGGCCGCGCGTTTCGTCCCCACATGGTTCTTCGGAGCGAAGGCTGTCACCGGCGTCTCCGACGTGAATCGCGAGCAAGCGACAGCAGTCCACACGACGGTGCCCGTCGTGTCCACGGCCAGAAGCCGAAACGCTGCAGTGGTCAGGGCTCGAAGCGAATCCATCTTCATTACGAAAAAACCAGTTTCAGCCAAATTATTTGGTTTCAATAGTCAAGAAATCCCAGCGAATGGCTGCGTCCAGCAAACCCGATGGAGCCAAAATTCCCAACGAACAGGCAACCTTCCTGTGGGGCAGATGTTCACTGTTTTGCGGCAATTTTGGCCCGCGAAGTCTCTCAGGATTTGGCTCGAAAAACAAGCTATTGACCGCGTCTTCTGCCGGATCAGAGAAAACCAGCGTCCTGCGGCCCGGTTCAGAACGCCAGATCGCTCAGCCGCACCGTTTTTCGAACTCGCCCACG
>JAGQQS010000488.1 GCA_020426105.1 Planctomycetaceae bacterium | reverse complement strand
TTGTGATTGCCGTCAGCATAAATCTCACCCCACCCTTGGTAAAGAACTACTCGGAAGCCTGACTCCACATGGGGAGAAATCCATAAAACGACGACATGGTAAAACAGGAGGATTGCGCAGATTTTTGATACTCATGCCGATCGCTTTACGTCCTGAGTCCCTCCAAATGTAAGGTTCACGAGAATTTCTGTCGTTCGACAAGCCGAAATCGAGAGATGGCGAGATGCAAGACGTGTCTCCCGTGCGGAACTACTGAACACATTTGCAGGGATGGCACCGATGCGTGCATTGAAGTACAAGAACCGCAAACGAATATTGGCAGCACTTTTGGCATCCGGCTGCTTCATCGTGCCGCGAATTGCCTTCTGTCATGAGCCAGCTGCCACTGGTTTAAGGACGGGAGCCGTGCCCGTATCCAACGTTCCGCTTCCGGGAATCGAAGCGCATCCACAACAAAAACCGACATCTGCCTTCTACGCACCGCAGGAAATCGTCGCGACTAAATGGGAAATTGCTGCAAATATTCTTGACGTGAATGATCAAAAGACGGAACAGTCGAAGTGTGTTTCTGCAGACTGTATTTCAGCACCGCTGGGTGTTGAGTTGCCCCCTTGTGATGAACCCGTCATCCCCGTGCGGATGCGGACGGCGCAGTTGCGTCCGGTGAAACCGAAAACTCGTGCGGCGTCTGAGACACTCAGCCAAAGCACCGTGGCCCCGTCAGGATCCGGCGATATCACTCCGGTAAAGTCAGCGCAGGTCGAATCAGCAGTTGTCTTGAACACTTTCGAGGGAGTTCAGAAGCCAGCCTTGAAAACCGTTCCGGTGCCTCAGGAGATCGTGCAGGTAAACTGGAGCATTCAGCCCCAATCGTCCGATCCGCGGGTTGAATACCGGACCAGCATGGCGTTTCAGGCCAGCCATTGTCCGTTAGTGGTCTGGAATGACGAATGCTTTGAAGAAGTGCAGGTAAACGTTGAGGACTCCATCAGCGCACCGGCAGTGCATTCTGAAGTGCAGACCGGGACGGAGCAGGCACATGTGGCCTCGATTGACCGTTTCGAATCGCCGACCGTGGATCCGCGGACACTAAACGAACTACAGAAGCTGACAACGATTGCAGACGCGGACAGGTCTGAAGTGACTTATCTTTCGGAACTCACGCAGTTACTTGACGGACAGTCCAGGTGGCTGTTTGTCAATGAAGACCTTCTGGACCTTGCGCCCGAAGAAGGTGCAGTGCCGGCGGTCAGTTATCTTGATGATTTGAACACGCTTGTCAAAAAGCGAGAACTTCCGCAGTCTGATTCCGGTTATCGCAGGACAGTTGCTCCGGCGCAGAATCCTGCGGACAGCGTGCCTCCGACACCGAAAAAAACGGCGAAGCCGTATACAAGCATCGCACCTGACCCCGTTTGCCCTCAGGGAAGTGGTGTTGGCGTTTCTTCAATTTTCCAGTCCATATCCAGTATTCGTCTGAACGGACTCAGCACGGATCCACCTTCCCGACCCCGTGATGATGTCGCGTCCACCGCGGAACTTCCGCGTCCTGAAAATCAAGCCTGCCAATATCTCGATTCCTACAGCCCCACGTACTACGCCACACCCATGCGATATGGCAGTCATCGGCCATCAAGAGACACACATGTGTTCTGCCATCGCCCGCTGTACTTCGAAGACGCCAACCTGGAGCGCTGCGGCCAGTCCAACGGATGTCTCACAACAGCAACTTCTGTGGTGCATTTTGCAACCTTGATCGCCTTCTCTCCTTATTCGATGCTGGCCGAACACCCTGCAGATTGTGTGCGTTCGCTGCCCGACTGCCCGACGTGTCACAGTTTTGACTAATGTTCCGTGCGTCAACTTCACCTGTCCCGAGTTCGAGATCGTGATGCAGACAGTCTGACGGCATCGTGTGGGCCGTCCGTTTAACGGACGATTCGCATCAGCGAAATGTAAACGTGTGACAAATAAACCGCCACGCCCGACTGGCGAGCGATACAGGGACACAGCGAATTTCAGCAAATCCGCTGCTGTAAAGTGGCGGCATTGTTGTAGAAGAATCAAACTGGAGCGACACGGCAACTCCGAACATCGTTTCCTGCGGGCGCAATGAATCAGGCGTCGCTGAAACCATATGATTCGCGATCAATTCCCGATCGATCAGTGTCTCAGGGATTGCGTTCCGCTGCGTGACGCTGCCGGTGACATGAACTGCAGGCAGGGATACAAACGTCAGCGTGACCTCCGCACCGTCTTCAATAAGTTCGATATCCTCCTGCGGCAGCAGACATAAAGCCCGCAAATCACGATCAGTGCCGACCCAGCACAATAAAGTCTGTCGATGAATCCAGACAGAATTCAGTTCCGGATCGAGCGGCCGCCCAAACCATCCCATGCCTTCCCGTGCGTGTGTTCGAGGCCGGGGTTTGTTTCTGGGAGCAAAGACGATGCCAGGTCCCGGACTGAGGACGGTCAGATTCTGTTGCTTCTGTGACAACTTCTCCAGCCGCAATTCCCGAGAGCGAACAGCCTTCTCTGCCGCTGGCAGGCGACTGGCCGCCTGACTGCTGGCAGATCTTTGCGTGGCCAGCCCTGCGGCGCGTGCTGTCGCTACCCTGAACTCACCTTGAGCCTGTGTCACGGCGGATTCCAGCGTCGCGTTGCTCAACACGGCGATCACATCGCCGGTCTCCACGATGTCACCTTCGGAAACACGGGCGTCGATTTCCCCATCTTCCAGCGCATAAACAGGCGCACAAACCCCCGGAGTCAGGGTGAACGGCGCGGCAACGGAATAGGGAATTGGTACAAATAGTACGATTAACAGCAGACAGACGGCGAGACAGACACCTGAGATCGCTCGGATGCGCAGTGCCGGATTTGAATTTACAATCCGCAGTCGTTCGTGTCCTCCGCGAACCGCAGTCATCGCAAATCCTGCAACGACGCTCGCTAAAAGCACACTGATCAGCGATTCCAGATGCCAGGCCTTGAGCATACCGTACATAAACCACATTAGAGTCGTGACAACGAGGATACGGTAGACCATCGAGGCAAAACCGTATGCGACCATCGCCCAGTGCGTACCGAACGAGCGACGTGTGAACGACATTCCGGAGAATCCCAGAATCATGCGGTCGAGAACAGCAATTGCCGATGCCCGGGATTCGCTGGCCAGATTCGGTATGCCAAGCCAGTCCGCGACAACGTAGTAGCCATCATATTTTAACAAGGGGTTTCCATTAATCAGCATTGTGTTCAGTGAACTGACCAACATTACGTTCAGGAAGAAGGTGTGGAGAAATCCATGCCGTGTGACCGCCCACAGCAAAGCACAAATGGCGGCCAAAAAGAGTTCCGTCCCGATCCCGGCGGCAGACACCAGCATTCGCCTTCGACGATCCTGCTGCAACCACGAATCCGAGACATCGCAGTACAGCAGCGGCATAAATCCCACAACCAACACACCCAGTTCATGGCATTCGCCACCGTAGTGACGACAAGTCAGACCGTGCCCAAATTCGTGAAGCATCTTTATGAACAGGAGAGAGAGGGCCAGAATCGGCAGATTTGTGGCCGTAAACAGGGCTGCAATTCCGGGCAGTTCGGTTTCCAGCTGACCGCGCCTGGCAAAAACCATCAGACAGGCCAGTCCACAAATCAGCACCCCGGCAACCATGATGTATTTGTGAAAAATCCAACCGAAAAAATGGTCAAGGACATTCAAAATCCGCGTGGGATCAATGCCTCGGTAGCGATGTGTCAGCAAAGACAACATACGCCGCAGCGGAGCCTGCGCTAATTGCCGCTTTCGAATCAGGTTCAGCCGAAGACTATGACCGGGAACACAGGCACGCAACAGTCCACCGTTTACCGCCGACAGCAGGAACTGTCGCAGGTTCTCCGCAGAAAACTCGGTTTCGGGGAATTGCTGACGAAGTTGATTAAGAATTCCATTCAGCGACGTTTGGCCATTCAACAGATTAAGGAACGCCATTTCTTCCGCCTCAGCGTAGAAATATGTGAGCCGCATGGGATCCTTGATTGTCCATGTTGCGGCATGGCTGACGTCTGCGGCCTGAATCAGCAGGTCCGATCGCAAACGCCAGGGCAGGGCAGGTTCGGAGGTTTCTGAAGCCGACGGCATTGTCGAATTCCCATAGTGATTATCCTCTACCCGTCGATGCCGCGGGCGAGTTTTTTGGCCTGGTCGCCGATGCTACCCATGATCGCGACTTCTCACAAGGCGGGTATTCAGCCGACGCTCGCCACTGGTTGGCTCCATCGAGTTAGAGCGGGTGGAGTTTGTCGATTGAGGCGTGTCCAGGTCATGGAAGGTCTGGAGCAAACCAAAGCCGCGATTTTGCCAGAACTGCTCAGAGGAACCGTGGAATATTTCCCATTTCGCCAGATCCGTGTATTATTGCAAGGCTGGTGATACTGCTGAGCAGAGGAGTGCTGGGAGCAAACGGCGGTTTACGTCGGTTCGCTGAAGATTCCCGCAATCCTCTCGGGCCAGCAGTTGCTTCAGAACGTTCTGCAACGCTCTGGTACAAGCGAACGGCATCGGCACGGCGATTTGAGATTTTCAGATTTGAAAAAGGTCTGAGTTTATTTATTCGATCGAAGAAAGCAAAAAATATGCGTCGATACGTTTCACTTTGCCGGGGTCTGGCTGCGACCGCGCTGCTGGCGATCTTCGGGACCCAGATATTCGCACAGGAAACGGACAAACCGGGTCCGCCAAAGCCCGATTATCCGCCTGCAGAAAAAATCCTCGAGGGATATGAGAAAGTCGTCACAAAGGCCAACATCAGACCGATGTATACACTCTGGACGCGTCAGAAGGACGGCCAGATGTATGCGGAACTTCCCCGCGGATTCGCTCAAAAGAAGTACTTCATCGCCACGACGATTGCCAGCGGTTCAGCTTATGCCGGTCTCCAGGCTGGCGACGTCTACGTGTACTGGCGACAATATGACAAGCACCTGGCGTTGCTGACTCCGGAAGTCGAATTTCGCGCCACCGGTGACAAAGAAGCGGAATCTTCCGTGAAGCGTTTGTTCACGGATCGTGTACTGATGGAAG
Source organism: Planctomycetaceae bacterium (assembly GCA_020426105.1). Classification (GTDB taxonomy): domain Bacteria; phylum Planctomycetota; class Planctomycetia; order Planctomycetales; family Planctomycetaceae; genus SXXK01. The sequence continues at coordinate 8,804 of JAGQQS010000488.1, read as the reverse complement.
TACCGATCGTCACGATGGGCCCTGGCGGCGGGCCGATCATCGATATCGATGCCATGCTGGTTAATAACCCTTCACTAAATTTCGCACCCGCCGCTGTCAATTATGGCCTGACCCGCAGCGGTGTATTTTCGATCGAGACGGCGAAAGCATTTGAGAACAATGTCGAGATTGCCTTTGAAGTCCCCGACTCTGCCGGTGTGCTCAAGATCCTGCATTATTCGATCAGTGATATTCCCGATAATTCCGGTTATAAGCCACGCATCGCAGACAGCCGCGTAGGGTACTTTACGACAACGTATACCGACCTCGGGAAGTACGATGACCGCGAAACCCATATTCGTTACATCAATCGCTGGCATCTGGAAAAAGCAGATCCCAAACTGCAATTGAGTCCTCCGAAGAACCCCATTGTGTTTTTCATCGAGCACACCACGCCCGTGCGTTATCGTCGCTGGGTACGTGAAGGGATTCTGTCCTGGAATAAGGCCTACGAAAAAGTCGGCATTTCGGATGCGATCGAGGTGTATTACCAGGATGCCGCCTCTGGCGCACACATGGACAAAGATCCGGAAGACGTGAATTACAATTTTGTCAGATGGCTGAACAATGATATTGGCATGGCGATCGGGCCAAGCCGTGTCCATCCGCTGACAGGTCAGATTCTGGACGCAGACATCATTTTGACCGATGGGTGGATTCGGCACTATCAAAAGCAATTTACGGAAACGCTGCCCAAAGTTGCGATGGAAGGTTTTGGACCTGACACGCTCGCATGGCTGGCCGATCATCCGGAATGGGATCCACGCATTCGTCTGGCCCCGCCTTCGATGCGGAAATCGATTCTGCAGGAAATTGCGAAGACTTCAAGCCTGCCGTATGCTGGTCATCCGATGTCGCACGTCAGTTCCCGTATGCTGGGAGATGATGAATTTGACGGTCTTGTCGGGAGGTCAAGTCAGGTCAACGGCATGTGCCTCGCTGCCGAAGGCATTTCGTTTGATCTTGCCGTGATGCGGATGACGTTTGACATGCTGCAGGCGGATGCGGCTAAAGATGATCCGAAGCCAGATGCCAAAAAAGAAGAGAAGCCGGAAGAACCAAAAGAGCAGATGCTGGATGGAATGCCGGAATCCTTTGTGGGACCACTTGTCGCTCATCTGGTGGCTCACGAGGTCGGACACACACTCGGCCTCCGCCATAATTTTAAAGCCTCAAGTATCCACACGCTGGCAGAGATCAACAGCGATGCCGTCAAAGGAAAGCTGCCGCTCGCCGGGTCTGTGATGGACTACATCGGTGCCAATATCCGCCTCGAAGCCGGATCGCTCCAGGGTGATTACTGCATGAGTAGTATTGGCCCCTATGACATGTGGGCCATCGAATACGGCTATACCTTCGGCGATTTGAAGCCGGTGCTGGCTCGCGTCGCAGAACCGGAACTAGTCTTCGCGACAGATGAAGACACAGGCGGACCTGACCCCCTGGCGCGCCGGTATGACTTTTCAAAGGAGCCCCTGGACTTTGCTGAAGAAGAACTCCGACTCGCGAAACATCATCGTGAGCGATTGCTGACAACATTCATCAAAGACGGTGACAGCTGGGATCGCGTACGTTATGGATATGAACTGGTCCTCTCGCTGCAAACCCGGGCCTTCTCAATGATGTCTAACTGGGTTGGTGGTGCATTCGTTAATCGCGACAAAAAGGGCGATCCAAACGGCAGAAACCCCATTGTTGTCGTCCCCGTTGAACAACAGCGGAAAGCGTTGAGTTTTGTAACGTCCAACGCATTCAAAGACGAAACATTCGGACTCACACCTGAATTGACGACGGCTCTGGGGCTGGACAAGTGGTCTGACATCTCGTCGTCCATGATGGAAGAATCGACATGGCCGATTCACGATCGCATTATGGGAATCCAGGCTTCTGTGATGACCAGCCTGATGAATCCAACCACACTCAAACGTGTCTACGACAACGAAGCCCGGGTTCCCGCTGATCAGGACTGCCTGACGTTGCCGGAAATGCTGGGCACCGTCACGACTTCACTCTGGTCTGAGCTCGATGTCAAGCCCGAAGGAGAATACACCTCCCGTAAGCCGCTGATTTCCAGTCTGCGTCGCAATGTCCAGCGGGAACACGTGGAGCGACTGATCGATCTGACGCTCCCCGGCGGATCATCCGGAGCAGCAGGCCGCGCCATCTCCAGCCTCTCGGCGGAACAACTGCGCAGCATCGTGAGGAAAATCGAGGCGGCTCAGTCAGCGTCCGCTGACAAGCATGATCCATACACGACGGCCCATCTGACTCAGATCAAGGAACGCATCACAAAGGCACTGGATGCGGATTATATTCTGAATCCGGGCAAAGCCGGCAATTCCGGGAACGTGATTCGACTTATCTTCGGAAACGATTCCCCCGGGCAACAGCTTCCTGATCAGGTTGTTCCGGTCGAGCCGTGAATGAATGTCGCTCTGATCTGAACACCTGACTCGCTCACTGAAAATCCTTCCGGCAGACCCATTCTGCCGGAGGGATTTCCGCCAGTCACTTCCCCGGCATCAGGTCCTCAGGCACGTTTACCAAGATCCTGCAGCAGTTCCGCTCGCTCCACGGCATGGGTCTGCAGGATCGTCTCGAACTGCTGCCGCGCGCGTCGGGAAGCACCTGATCGATCCTGCAGATATCGATGCAGATATTCAATCAGTGCTTGAGAAAAATCTGCGTCCCGCGGAACGGCGTGACCTCCGTCGTTGCCAATATCACCGGGAATACAGCACTGCGCGAACGCAACGACCGGGCGGCCACAGGCGAGCGCTTCCAGGTTTACAATTCCCTGAGTCTCAACCGCGTACAGACTGGGAAATACAAACACATCAATTCTGCTGAAGAACTTCTGCTTGTCATCTCCATATACGGGTCCGTCGTAATGGAAGGCAGCACCGAATTCTGCTGTCGCGTTTGCGATCGTCTGCTCAGCGCTGACTTCCGCACACGGGCCGGCGAGACGGAGTTGTGCCTCAGGCCAGCACCGCCGCACTTCACGAAAAGCATCAATCGTGCGGTTCAGGCCTTTTTCCTGCGTCAGATTGCTCATGTGCCCAAGCACCAGTTCCGACTGAGTTCGCGACACCGGCCGCAGTCGCCGATCGACGACACCCACATTACTGTAACTTAACGTGCGTTTGACTGTTGAGTACTGAGCCTTCAACTGACGCCCCATTTCCGGACAGTTCACGATATGGGTCGCAGCGGGCCCGCTGACTCGCGCCAATATCGCCATCAAAGCACCTGACTGGCCGATGTAGCGGTAGGAATGATGATGCAGCATGATCCGCTTTCTCCTCAGCCGTGCGATCAGGCACAGCAGGATCGTGGCGAAGATGCCAAAATTCGAATTAACGGAGGTATAAAGCGTTCGTGCCGGCGACAGGATCACCAGCAGATGTGCCTTCCCTTCTCGAATGAGCCGACGAATCAGACCTCCGTGAAGTCCGGGACCGTTATCAATAACGCGGATCCGCACATCGGATTTAATCAGCAAATCGCGGAGTGCATGCGTGGCCACAGACTGACCATGGATCGGCGGAGGCAGGGGCCCGACAAAGATCAGAACTGTTCCTGGGGCAGACCGTTTCATAACAATACCTGTGTCCGACACGTGTTCTTCTGAACCTTGTCTCGATCGCCAGGAATGGATGAATATGGAACGGGATCTGCATTCTGAAGATCACGATCGCGAACAATCAGACAGAGCGCAGAAACATAGAAGAAGATACCCAGTCCAATACTGCCTGTCCCCATAATTCGCGATTCAAACAGATTGGTAAAGCCAAAGACCACCATGAATACCAGGCACGTCACTGCTTTTGCATCGCCGCTGCGCGCGATTTCCAGCAGACTGTTTCGAATTGAACCGGCGAACAAACCGCAGAAATACAGTAAACCCAGGATTCCAAGTTCGGCCGTGGCCAGCAAAAATCCCCCGTCAGCATTGTTTGCTTCGGAAAGTACATCATCCCGAACAATTGAATAACCGCGACCAAAAACAGGGTTCTGCTGCCAGTGCTCCAGCATCCCGGCCCACTGATCCAGCCGTCCGGTAAACCCGGAAGATAATCCGCGTCGCTCGTCGCTCAGCAACAACAGCCGATCGACGATGGCTGACGCTCCCGTCGTTCCCGCGAGAATACAGACTACAAGCAGGCCGGCCAACAGCCAGAGACCTCGAACCGGAACCGTATTCCGGACTCGCCACCGTGAACCTGCGATAAATTCTCGCGCGAACAGATATGTAATCAGGCCCAGAACAATGCCGATCATGGCGCCTCGACACCCCGAAAGCGATGCTATGTAGAATCCAGCCAGAGCCGTCGCGACGACCGCTGTCGGTCCGACTCCAATCGATACGAGCACGGCCGTCAATCCCAGCATGCCGACTTCGTTCGCATGCAGGCCGGACGTCTGGACGTCGTGTTTCTTGAACGGACCATGCAGACGACCGTTGTGTGGATTCACGTTGTTGACGACCAGCGTGAGTATCATGGCCAGCCAGAGTCCTCCCCAATGTGTTACCATGCACGTTCGAAAGCCCCGCCAGCCGCCGAGCACTGCCATGCCGGTCGACAGCGCAAACATCGCAAAGTAGCCCAGAACTTTGAACGTCAGCGAAAACTCGTAAGCGTCAAAATTCACGGCATAACTGACCCCCAGAATAGTGCTGAACAGCCCGAACATCGTGAGCCAGCGTTGAACAATGTCGCGGTTAATCTGCCAGCCGAGAAGAGATAACCCGACAAACGACACCGCCAGCCCGAATCCGGTTACCACGGCATAACAGGCACTCTTCGGCAGATCTAACACAGAAATTGCCAGAAAGCCATTGAAGAACAGCCCGGCAGCAATCCCTGAAAAGCGACAGGGAGTCATGTTTTACTCCGACGATATCCCACACGTTCCATCACATCCCCGAACTGCTGTTCTATGGATTGTACTGCAGCCGGAGGCAGCTGGTCGCGCCATCCTCCTGAGAGACCGCGATTAACCGCCGGAATCTCAGCACGGATTGTTCTTCCCAAAGTACGGTCATAGGCTGCGTGACGTTCGGCCAGCATCTGGATCGAATTCTGCTCCAGCGCCTTCGCAATGGATGACTGGTCATACGGCGCATCCAGAAACTCCAGCACACGCTGCAATTGTTCGCCGGGCTCAGCCCGCAGTTTTTCAAAAGCGATAAACAGTACATTACCGCTGTGATGAAGATCACTGTCGAGCCACGACTGAGTGTGCCGTTGCCACGTAGCCCGTCCGCCGGCCCGTTGATGAATGAAGTCCTGCAGGAATTCGTCAAACGTACCGAAACAGCGATTCGAACGAACCTCCAGCTTATACTCGGACATCACAACGTCGCGAGGATCGCGGACAACCCAGATCGCACGTTTGTATTCTGGTCGATAGCCTTCGTGTGTTTTGATGACCCGCCCGGAATTCTTCAGCAGCGGCCTCGTTCCACGATGATACCCTACCATCGGAATTACGGGATTGACGGTGTCGCTAAGATTCTGCAAAGGTTCGCCGAGCAGGCAGGAAGCTATCAGCGACTTCAGCCATGTATTGCCTGAACGGGGATAAGATGCAAGCAGAACGTCCGCGTCGCCGATACCTCGGTGGCGATATGACATCACAATCCGCCGCAGCGGACTGCGGCGAAGTCGGTTTCTGATAACAGTCAAGGGCATGATCATACTGCTGTTCATAGTCTCGCAGAAAACAGAAGGCGGCCAGGTCAAAGCAACAGAAGGACGGCGACGCATAATCCACAGAGCATCACGAAAAATGTTCGCTGATAAAGTCACAGATGTCCACATCCCCACATGAAACACGTACCCGCAACCGACAAAAGCCGAATGAAATGCGTCCCGTGGCAGACCGGACGCCGCCGACTTGAATTCGACGATGCGGAGAAGCGGTGATCATCCGTTCGCAGCTCCGGTTTCTGGCATACCTACAGGGACTTGTCTTGCAGCCGCTGCGACCTCCAGAATACGTTCAATCGCGGCGATTCGATCGCCCCGATCATACGTACACGCGAATCTCCGACATCGCTGACGATACGCTTCCATCTGCTCGTCACTGGTCGAAGTCAGCCGGTCCTGCAGTGTATTCAGTTCATTCCAGGCAAGACAAATTCCGAGTTGATGGCGACTGACGGCCTGGCCCAGTGCTCCCGCAGGATCACAGACAGCCAGAATCGGCACGCCAAGCGTGACCGCCGGAATGAGTTTACTGGGCATCACGGCAGTTCCCATACCCGACTTTTCCGTAATAACAAACCAATCGGTTCGCTTCAATCGTTCTACAAACGCTTCGGCACTCAGAAGCGGCCCGTGTTTAAATCGAGGATCACCGCTCCGATCCAGATGATCATGAAGTTCAGGGGCAGCCGCGCCATCTCCGTGAATCGTCATTTGAAACGGCAGATCCAGTTGCTGCAGAGTCCTGCAGAACGCAGCCAGCCCCTGCTTACTGCCGATATTACCGGAATAGAACAAGACCCGTGTCTTCGGACATCCGGATTCCGAATGAGCTTCACGCGATCGCTCGACAGCTGCCGCGATGTTTCCCACCAGCCAGTTCGGCGTCAGCAGGATCGGCTGTTTGGGGCGCACAGTTTCGCGAATGCGGTCGGCCATCACAGGACTGATTGTCGTCAGAGTTTCCGCAGGGCTTAACATCCAGCGTTGTACAATCGTCGCCAGCTTTCCCAGCCAGTTCCCCGCCAGACCAGTCGTACTGGCGGCATCTGCCGGAATATCCTGAATGCAGACGACAATCGGTTCACCGGAGAACCACGCACGCAGTCTGGCAAACAGGACGTTTCCAATCGAAGGACAAACCACGTACATGACGTCAAACCGTCGTCCGCGCGTTCGGAGACTGCGAAGCAGGCTCAGAAACATACTGAATTCGTAGCACAATCTTCCTGAAATACCGGAAGGCTGTTTAGGAATAAACGCGCCATGTCGCACGACTTCAGTACCATCCGGCTGAACTTCGGTCCGTTTCGACCACGGGCGACATTGTTCCTTGTTCTTCCATTCCGGATAGTGTGGAAACGATGTCAGCACCGTAACCGAATGACCATTTTGTGTCAGCCCCTCGCACAGATCACCGACGATCGGTGCGATTCCACAGACATCCGGCGCAAAATAAGTAGAGATAACAAGGACCTGCAGTCTGGTGCGGTTGCTGTGGTTCACGCACGACTCAATCACACCGCCCCCTCTCGCCGCAGCACGACCAAATCCGTCTTCAGGATCAGCCACAGGTTCGGCAGAACCCGCGTTAGATCCATCACTCGTTTGATCGACCGCGAAGTGGGCCGAACGCGATACCTGGATCGGACACGGATAGCACTGGATGGTGTAAGAGTCTGATTTTCAGTTAACACAACCACGACTCCAGGTCCATTAACTAATGAGATTCAGTTCCAGGAACCTCTGGTTCCCGTCCCTCTTGTTTTACGCGCTCATAATCCGGTGGCGGTTTACTTCATGAATCACAGTTCCATGAACAAAACCACCACCAGGCACGTAACAGATCAGGAAATTTCAAGCGGCCCAGCGTAGCTATTGGCTAAAGGTACTCGCAACGTAAAATCTGACCGTTACATCGCGTGGATTCGCGTCGCCGAGCTTCGCGAACGTTGTATTCGTTGAATCACTTGTGACGACAGGTTTACGTTTCGAATCCTGCCGACAGCAAAGTCAGGACAAATAGTTTTGATATCGGCTGGCCTCGAATTTCGCGGAACTGCCAAACGTATTCACGACGGTGCCCAGCAGGCGAACATCTGCCGCACGCAATGTTTCGACCGCACCCAGAATCTGCTCTCGCGAATCCCTGCTGGGGCGGACAACAAACAGAGTTCCATCTACCTTCCCGGAAACTACCAGCGAGTCACATACCGAAAGCACGGGACCGACATCCACAATGACCAGCATGAATCGACGACGCAATTCGGCCAGCAGTGAGTCAAAGGCCTCAGATTCCAGCAGTTCCGACGGCTTCCTTGTCGGACCGCCGGCATGGATCACACTAAATCCGGATTTTTCAGCCACGCACAGGGCTTCATCAGCGTCACATTTTCCTTCCAGGATCTCCGAAAGCCCATTCCTCACAGCCAGGTTCATGCGTTTTCTCACTTGAGGACGACGCATATCGGCCTCGACAAACACCACTGACATCCCCAAGTCGGCGAAGGAAGCTGCCAGATTCAACAGCACCGTCGATTTACCATCTCCGGCTGAAGCGCTGGTCGCCGTTAACGAAGTCAGCCGGCCTGATCGAACTTCATTGAGCAGAATCGTCCGCAGGACTCGAAATGCTTCACTCTGATGCTTCTGTGTCGGTACCAACCCGGCGACACGCCGGAATGGAAGCTTTCTGACGTAGCCGATGACGGGTACTCCGATGGCTGCGTCAAGCTCAGCTCCATCGTTAAATCCCGGACGCAGCTGATCATTCACCAGCCCCAGAAACATTCCGATCATCAGTCCCAGGACCAGCCCGGCGGAATAACAGATTGCAGGCAGTGGCCATACCTTGACTCCGGTTCGAGGCGACTCCAGCACCTCATGCAGCATCGTGTCTGCTCCCTGAGCCACGTCGAGTCGTCGAATTTCTTCCGTGATGCCTTCAAGGATCAGCTTGTCGCGGTCGATTCGCGACCTGAGCATTTCATCACGAAGCTCAAAATCAACCAGATTCCGCGCCTGCTGTTCTGCCAACTTGACGCGCGCCTT
>JAGQQS010000487.1 GCA_020426105.1 Planctomycetaceae bacterium | reverse complement strand
AGCGTGCCGCCGTTGTGATTCCAGTATGGCTGCGGAACACGAAGAATCACTTCCTCGGATTCCGGATCTGCTGCATTGGGATTGTCTTTCGAGACGCGAAAACGCGAAATCTTCGACAGCAGGTCCGCTTCGGAAGATGTATAGTACAAAAAGAACTCACCGTTCTCTTTAAACTTTGGATGAAACGCAAAGCCCAGAAGTCCTTCTTCGTTTCTGTTGTCGGCATAAACACAGCGCTCATCAATATCCAGAAATACAGTCGCTTCTTCTGCTTCCTGATCATTCTTAAAAACTTTGATGATACCTTCCTGCTCCGCCACGAATACGCGATCGCTGCCATCACCGGCATGCGTCACCACAATCGGACGATTAAATTCCAGATTCGGAAAGGCGCGTTCCGTACTCACGGCCAGCGGTATATCTGCAATCGACTCACCAGCCTGTGCTGATGCGCTGCACCAGGCGACCGAAAGTCCGAGGATTCCGATCACTGTACTCAACCAATATTGCTGCACCACGTATCTCCTGTTTTGTCTCTGGCTGACATCGCGTCGCAGAGACGTAATCGTAAAAGGCTGCGCCAAACCACTCGTTTGTGACTCATCGCCTCAGGCAAGTGCCTGAGCCGCGGCATTGTAGTGCTCAATCCAGCCTCAGAAAAGCGCTCGACAGCCCGTAGCCTCGGCCCTGCCTCCAAAGGCCCGAAGGCTGCAGCACACAATTGGTGCCCAACACCTGTTCCGAGGTCGGAAGGAAGTTCAGTTCAGGTCACTGGCCGAAAAATCCAGGACCAGCGCGCGATGGTCCGATCCATTCGGCGGAAGAACCATTCTTTTCTGACAGCGCAAGTTCCCGCTGTGCAGGCCATGATCAAGGATCAGGCCAAACGGGAAGGCGTTCCAGCGATACCATGTCGGCTGAAGACCTCGCCCAGCCGCAGCATTCTGAAGGTCAGTCGCTGCCAGAAAATCATGAAACAGCGGGGACCACGGAGTCAGATTCAGATCGCCCAGCAAAATCAATGACTCAGCTGAATCACGGCGGAATTGTTTCTGAATCCGCTGCCCGAGCAACGCCAGATGTCTATTTCGATGATTGAAATTCCTGGCTCCGATCGGCGGCAACGGATGAGTTACCACCAGGTGAATCGCCTGCGACGGCAGTTGTACATCAGCTTCAATCGACGGCAGGATTGGTGTATTCAGATGAAATACTCGCTCATTCGACAGCGGAAAACGCGACCACAAACCAATGCCAAAATTGCCATTGTCCTGGGACTCTGAAACGACATAGGGATGCGATGTTGCGAGCTGCTGATTGAGAGCTTTTTCCAGATCGGAATTCAATTCCAGAATAGCGATCACGTCAGGTCCGGCCGCGAGAATTTGCGCGATGACCTGATCATGGTTTTGGTTGTGTGTCAACACATTATCCAGAAACACGCGTATCAATGGCTCCGAATTCGGATCGGCGGCCGAGCTCAAATGCCCGAAAGTATTGCCCGGCGACAGAAACGCCGAATGCAATGCGGTGGTTTGCCAAATTGCGAGTGCGATAATAATCATCGCCATTCGCCAATGACGCATGATCAGCAAGAGCAAAAGTGTCCCCAATAGTCCGAGAATCAATTGAACTCGTAAATTGGCGATCAGATCCGCAATCCACCAATGCCTCGCAAACAGTGTGGTCATCGAACCTGCAGCCACCGCCGCGGAGAGCCAGTTTACCATGGGTCGCAGGAATCCCGCGGATGCCGCATGACCCCGCAATACCGCTTCGTCTGTCGTGTCGGACATTTGCAATGTTTCGAATCTGGAGGCGCATGGCGGATTTCAGCTGGTTCAACGAGGCGAAGTGTATTGCGAGCGTGGGGCTTTGTCCTGTTCAGCCAAGCGCCCATGTGACAGCAGCAGCGGGCTGTTATTTCGCCGCTCGGCGTTTCCGGCGAAGATGTTGCTGCCACATTCCTCAATGAAATCTGTCGAAACATCGACCGCGGCTTTGTGACCTGTGCAGGTCGCACCGGAGGTGAAACCTTTCGAGCCGCATTTTTAGCAAACACGCCCGATCTCCCCAGGAAGTTTCCGGAAAAGCGTCGAATAGAGAAAATGCACAGCGCAGCGAGGAATATGTCATAATCTTTCATTTATTTGGCGTTAATTGTGGCATGTTCATTCAAAATATGTCATATAATGGAGTACTGAACGCTTGAAAGTGGCAGAAGATCGATGATTGTGGATGAACGCCGGTCAAAAATATTGCGAATTGCCGAAGAATGTGGGTTTGTTTCCCTTCAAAGGCTCGTGGCTGAAATTGACGCCAGTGAGTCCACAATTCGCCGGGATTTGGAATATTTGGACACGATTGGGCAGATTCAGCGGACTCGCGGCGGTGCGTCGTTTATTGGCGATTCACTATCTGACTTTGACAGTCGGAAGAGTCGGGCTTCGCTGGAGAAGCAGCATATTGCGCGTCGAACGGCCGATCTGATTTCGTCGGGTGAAACGGTACTGCTGGACGGGGGAACGACAACGTTGGAGGTAGCGCGTTACCTGACTGGGAAGTCGTTGCAGATTCTGACGAATTCTCTTCCGATAGCATCTCTGTTGATGAATCGTCCGGAAGTGGAGCTGATTTTTATTGGAGGTTATGTCTATCCGCGGACAGGTGTCGCGTTGGGAGAGCAGGCGGTGGAAGCTGTGCGGAAAATGCACGCGAGTCGGCTGGTGATGAGCACCGGGGGCATAACCGCGGAAGGTCTCTTCAACAGCAACGCCCTGTTGGTCGATACAGAGCGGCAGATGATTCGTGCTGCAGACCGGGTGACTTTGGTAGCAGACAGCAGTAAGTTCGGTCAGCGTGCGCTTTCAATTCTGTGTCCGCTGACTGATGTTCATGAAATTGTAACGGACGATGGAGTGTCCGACGAATGGCGTTCCGTCATGGAATCAGCCGGTATCCACATGGAGGTTGTTGAAACAGTGGCGCATGCGGCCCGCGTGCGGTAATTGTCGGAGCATTTTGTGGCGACCGCAACCTTGAATCCAGCTGACGTAGAACGCGTGGTGCGCGATGTGCTTAACAGGCATCTTGGTTCGCGCGTGGGCAGTTCACAGTCTTATCAGGCGGGCGTTGATATTCCGGTGCTGCGTTCAGAGCCTGCCGCCACAATTGTTCCGGCCGCGGTGTCTCACGGTGTCCGGAATCCACTGGTGGTCAATATCTCTGCCCGGCATGTGCACCTGACTCAACAACACGTGGAGCAGCTGTTTGGCCCGGGCGCTAAGCTGACGCCCGAGAAAGATCTTTATCAGGATGGCTATTACGCGGCCAAAGAAACTGTTGCCGTCGTCGGGCCGCGTCGCCGGATGCTGCCGAGCGTCCGAGTGCTGGGTCCATGCCGTGATGATTCACAGGTTGAGCTCGCGTTTACTGACGGGATTTCGCTGGGTATTGAGTTGCCGGTGCGAATCAGCGGCGATGTCAAAGGCACACCGGGTTGCGTCCTGATGGGCCCCTACGGTGTTGTTGAGTTGAAACAGGGTGTGATTCGGGCGATGCGGCACGTTCATATGGGGCCGGAAGATCTGGCGTACTATGGC
>JAGQQS010000486.1 GCA_020426105.1 Planctomycetaceae bacterium | reverse complement strand
AGTCGACGTTTCTCACGGCCGTTGGGCTGATCAATCCGCCGACTTCGGGGCAGGTTCTCATCGGTGGGACACTCGTGATGGATGGGCCTCGTGCGGCAGTGAACCTTCGCAGTTTTCGTCGTCAGCACATTGGATATGTCTTTCAGAAATCCAATCTGATTCCTTTTCTAAGCGCCATTGAGAACGTGCAGATTGCGATGGAACTGAACGGCATGACCAGCCGAGCAGCTCGCACTCGCGCGGCGGAACTGCTGGACGAACTGGGAGTCGGCGACCGTCTGGATCACAGCACCGCGATGCTTTCGGGGGGGCAGCAGCAGCGAGTCGCCGTGGCCAGAGCCCTCGCCAATCATCCAAGCGTGATCCTGGCCGATGAACCGACGGCGGCCTTAGACAGCCATCGAGGCCGTCAGGTGATGGAACTCTTCCGCAACGTCGCCCGTGAACACGGGGCCGGTGTGATTGTGGTGACTCATGACCAGCGAACTCTGGAAGTGTTTGATACAATTTACGAAATGGAAGACGGCGTGATTCATCCGGTAGAACCAAAGCTAGCCAATGACCGCACGATTCTGACACCACCAATAGTTTAGGTTTCACCAGCAATTTATCTTTGCGTGACGCTCATGCAATTTTGCCAAGCTATCGCAATCTGCCAACTCGAATTGGTCTGGCGCCAGTCAGCAGCCGTTACAGCAACTATCCAGCGTACGGCACCGGATATGGTTTGGGCTACGGAAGCGGCTACAGTGGGAACACAGGATACTGCCCGTATGATCGCATCGGCTACGGATCCGGCTACTATGGCCGATAGTTCGTTGGCTGAGGGAATCGCAGCACGCGGATCACCATGGAACGTGAATCCGCTTTTTGCATTGTGCCAATGGTGATTGGGTCAATCCTTTTGAAATCCGGTAAAGATGCGGTCGGTAGCCCATTTTTGGAACCAACCAGCCATGCGAGCGAGCCATTCAGGCTCTTCCAGTGATGACTCTTCAGCGACTTGTGTGATGGAGTCGCCCAGAGTGTCACCGTTGATTAAAAGTTGCAGCAATTGGAATTCTTCCTGCTCCACAACGATCGTGCGGACGACGTAGTTCAGGCGAGTGATGACCAGATATGTCGGAACCGATTCTGGTAGTTGATCGGTGCTGGCCGTCCCTTTGCGAGTGGCGATGGCAAACTCGTGAGCACGGCTGTTCAATTTCAAGAGCCGAACACACGGCGCGACTTGTAATCGAATATCGCCGACTTCTTCGGCGGGAACGGATGCGATTTCATCAGCCTGCAGAGTTGCCGTTTGCTCAATACCGGGGCCACTGAAGACTTCGCTGTACGTTCGCTCGACACGTGCAAGATCGATCATCAGGTCGACCCATGATTGATCCGTCGAGGCTCCTTCTTCACTTCCGATATGGCTTGCGTTGTCGTCAGCACATGCAGCAGCTCGATTGCTCTCAAGAAACGCGGGAAATGCTTGTCCCAGATCGGCGAGCGTGTAACTGCGGGATGGATGAGTTTGCAGATACTCGAACGCAAACGCGTTGAACGTCTCTTCGCCCAGTAACGATGTCAGCGCGGGATACTCATCGCGCAGGCATTCAAGCAGCCGGGCGTAGTAGGCATTGGCGTACACTTCCAGCCGCCGCTGGCTGCTCAGTGCTTTTGACGGCAGAATCATGTCCTCGATTGAGACGGATTCGGATTGAATCGCATTGCGGGCTTCGCCGGAAGCTGCACCGCTCCGGACACCATCGGGATCGACAATCACGGCCTGCATCCAGCGTTGGATGCCGTGAAGATTTCGGTGCGAATTCCTTGTCAGCCCATTCTCCGCAGACAGGCTCGGATCAGAAGACGCCATCATTCCACCTCGGCTGTTGCGTAGAGTGCTGGCTGAGGAATTCCTGCGAAGCGTGAAGGGGCCTTCTCCATGGATGGAGGACTGGCCACGTATTGTTCATCCAACGCATGAGTTGTCTGAAGCCATGATTTTGCTTTCAGCACTTCGGCATGAACCACATCAAACTCCGGAATACTGGCATCCCACTCCAGCAGAGTCGATGCTCGGATGCCACGTTCATGTGCGTAGCGAAACAGCTCCCAGACGGGATCTACCACATAACCATCGTGCGTGTCGATGCAATGCGTTCCCATGTTGGTATGCCCGGCAAGGTGAAACTGAACGACTCGATCGGCCGGAATGGAGTCCAGATACTGTCTGGCATCGAAATCATGATTTACGCTCGACACGTAAACGTTGTTCACATCGAGCAGCAACTGACATCCGGTCTCCTTCGTCAGGTATATGATGAAGTCCCATTCGGACATCGTTGAGTCTCGGAATGTGACATAGGTGCTTGGATTCTCCAAAACCAGCGGGCGCTCCAAAATGTCCTGCACAATGCAGATTCGATTGGCCAGATGCAGCAGCGTTTCCTCGTTGTAAGGCACCGGCAAAAGGTCGTGAGTGTTTTTACTCGCAACACCAGTCCAGCACACATGATCTGAAACCCAGCGGGCCTTCGTTTCGGTGGCCAGTCGTTTCAGCTTTTGCAGATAGTCGAGATTCAGAGGATCGGTACTTCCAATCGACATGGAGACGCCGTGCATGACGATCGGGTATCGTTCAGCGATCTGATCCAGAACGTGACGTGGCCGACCACCGCAGTCCATGAAGTTTTCTGAGATGATCTCGAACCAGTCAACCGCTGGCCAATGATTCAGGATATGAGCGAAGTGAACTGTTCGAAGTCCAACACCGAGTCCAAGTCCGTCGGGCAGTGTTGACTTCGCATGCGAGCCTTGTATCCACAGGCCTTTTGATTCCGACATGAGTTGGTCTCGATTCCGCCGTTCGGTTGGCTCAATTCGCTCGATATCACAGTAAAGAAGCGGCCGGCCATGCGAGGGCATGACCGGCCAGCAATCGCCACGTCATCAAGAGCAGGACGACCCTGGGAGGAGATAACGTGGCAAGTGCAATCGACTACTTTGGCGCTGGGCCGGGCTTCTTGCCGGCAGCTTTCATCAGATGTTCGAACTGCTTGCGAGCCAGCTTCCAGGTGTCAGCCTTCAATGGTACCGCGCATTCGCCTTTGCCCTTGCAGGTATTCTGGCCTGGATAACCACCACAGCCGCCCTGGCCTTTGCACTCATTCTCTCCAGCACAGTCGTGCTTCGCCACGGCCGCACAAGAGCCCATCCCCGCGCAATCGTGCTTTCCTTTGCCTTCTCCCTTGCAGGTATTCAGCCCTTTACAGGTGTTTGGAGCAGCGATCAACAGAGCCGGATCGACACCCAGATCCGGCTTATCGTCCTTCTTCTTTTCATCAGCCGAAACAACTCGGCTGCCTGCAACTAAAGCCCCCGCAGCGATTGCTGCCATTCGGCTGAAGTTGCGACGTCCAAAGTTCGTGTTACTCATAAGCCACTACTCCTGAATGAATTCCGCTGGAACATTCCAGCATTCAAAGTTGAGCCCACAGATCTGTATCAAGGGCGAGAATCTCGTCGTGAACCTGCCGCACCAGAGTCCATCGTTTCAATGACCGAAAGTCCTCGACGAAGCCGCGCTGAGTTTACGTAGTCCTTTTGCTGTTCACTGTGAGATTCCTCACAGTGAACAACGTACAACGGAAGATTTCTGCGGCGAAGTAGCGGAAGGGCGCGAGCCTTTCGCTATTGGCGCGACCGTAATAGTCACCGGATGGCGTGCGTGTTGCCGCAAACCTGACGAACAAACAAAGGTGCGCATCTCAGAACTCGCCCATCACTTCACCCCCACTACGTGTAATCAGCGAACGGTAGGTTCCGAGATCCAGGTTTTCACTCAGAAATCGGACACTCCCATCGCCAAGCACAACATGAGCCCCGCCGGTATGCTGACTGTAGAGTTCATCAAACGGACCACAATTGTTGCTGGTCCATGGGCAGGCTGGCGGCCCGCCTTGTGGAGCACTGTTGTTGTTAATGCCTTTTGAGACGCCAAACGCGTTGTCTGGTTCGGCCCAACGCCAGAATCGACGCTTCAAGCCATCGAGCGGGTCGAGGTAGACATGATTGGCCTGCATTCGCTCGTCACGACCAATGTCTTCGCCAACCAATACGGTATTGCTGAGACCATCGGTGATGTCAGCAAATCGACTGCCACCCTTCACCATTGCCCCTTCTGCACGCAGTGCTTTGTCTTGAAGGCCAGTGACAGGGTCAAGGTCGATGTAATAGATCGGACCGTAATCCGAGCATCCAAAGCCAGACTGGTCCGTAGCGCTGGGGCGCCATGCATCAGACGGACAGATAAAAGCCGGGATGGCTTGCTTTGCGGCAGCCTCATTCTGTGGTGTCGCATTGTAGGCGAAATTCATGTCAAACTTCTGAAATGAATTGGCCTGGTCGATAAACGGCAGAATGGCCGTAAACATGGAATGCTGATCGAACGTCGTTGATGGCGGATTGGTCGAAAAATTCGTACCCTGACCGCCGGAAGGTAATCGACTGTAGGTGCTTTCGTAGTTGTGAATCGCCAACCCGAGCTGTTTGAGATTGTTCCTGCACTGCGTTCGCCTTGCCGCTTCTCTCGCAGCCTGAACTGCGGGAAGCAACAATGCAATCAGCACGGCTATGATTGCGATCACAACAAGCAGTTCAATCAGCGTGAACCCGACAGCCTTGCGAACATGCTTCCGAGAGTTGTCGTGAACTCTAAAATGCTCCATCGTCATAAGTTTCTCTCTTTTCATCTTCGTTGAATACGTGGCCACTCAAAACGTCGCGTGTCCAATGGTCAAAAGAGTATTTGAGCGACGAATAGAAGTCGGTGAGATGACTCACACACGAAGAGATTCGTCAGACTTTGGCTTTTCTCTGCGTCACGGGTTCAGGAGTTTACGAAGATGGACCTCGTGACAACTCCATCATTCAGATACATTGTTGACAGGTGCGTCAAGGATGCGTCATTGGACCGGAACGAGAGACCATGAACGAACAAACTGATTTCGAGGAATGCTCAGAGTGGCTGAAGGCTCTGGCGGAACCACTGCGTCTGCGTATTGTTCGTGAGCTGATCTTCGCGCCGTGTACGGTTACTGCTCTGGCAAACCGGATGGACACGGCTCTGGCGTTGGTTTCTCATCATGTGCAGGTGCTCTTGCACGCCGATATTGTGCAACTTCGCAAAGACGGACGCTTCAACCAATACAGCCTGAACCCTGAATTCTTTCGACAGGCCGCCAGGCAGAAAGCTGCGGCTCTGGATTTTGGGTGCTGTCGCTTCGAATTGCCATAGCCAGGAGTCCTGACCGCAGCTCATCTCGATTTAGCACTATGGTGCAAGCCCTCTCGATTCGTGGCACTGGATGGCCTGTGCGATTGCGCTGATTCTTGATGAATCAAAAACTCCCTTTCACATCTTCAGAAGTCGTTCTACACTAGTCCGGTCTGTGAGTCCGGTTTGGCGTTCGATGATCTCCCCATTCCTGAAGACGATTAAGGTTGGCAGCGAAGACACACTGAACTTTCTGGCGATGGCTTTGTGATTATCCACATTGACTTTCAGGATCAACGCGCCGTGCTGAGCTGCTGATGTTTCAAGTTCATGGACGATTGCACCTTGCCTTCGGCATGGGCCACACCAGTCGGCGTAAAAGTCAACCACCACAACACCAGACGCATTTTGAATTTGCTCATCAAAACTTTCGCCTGCTTCGAGGGTGACCAATCCGGGACTCTTCGCAGTCGATGACATACTGGTCAACTGAAAGCCGGAGTCATCGAGCGACACTGATTCGTGCTCTACACTCGTGGATGGTTCGTCGACTGATCGTTCTTCACTGTTGAACGACGCGAGGCCAGTTTCATCCGATTTTTCGCCTCGTCGCGCCCAGCTTGTACTTTTACCACAGCCGCTCACAAGACTGATGCCCATTAATGCCGTCACTATGATCGATCGGCAACATATTGACCTACTCATTGAAAATTTCTTCCACAAAAACAGTCGGCGTATCCTTTGCCGATGTACAGCTTACTCGTCCTGTTAAGTATATCGGCACTTCTGTACTTCAGACTTGGACTGTCAAAAACAGGTCTCTCGGTTCGTTAAGGCACTCCGTGCGGATTCATGAACTCAGGCACTTTTCTCCGTTGAGATCCGGATTTGATCCGGCCACCCGTGTATCACCATTGAGCTTCAAACTCGAAACGGTCTCAGGAATCGTCGGTCAATCCATGTTTTCAACGTCCAGCACCAACGAGCATGAATCGAAACGTTTTTGTACTGCAGCAACGCTTTTCCGTCGCCGGTGTTAAGCAACTTCATAAAGCTGCGTTGCGGACGAAACTCAATCAAAGGTTTGTCGGCTAACAACGCTTGCAGGTTGTGCCAGAGGATTGGTGACTGTCGAACAGCGTAAACGCCCGCCTTGGGAGAAGTAGATCCAACGATCGTGCCAGCGTCGCCGACTGCGAAAACTGGCAAGTCAGCAACAGACTGCAGTGTCGATTTTGTCAGAATAAAGCCACGATCATCCAACGGTAGCCCCAGTCGGCTCACGACAGGCGGCGCTATTGCGCCGACGGCCCAGATGACGCAGTCTGAGTCATAGCTGCGACCATCGCAGGCGTTAACGCCGGATTCAGTAATTTCCGACACGCGTGTCTTTGAAATCACTTCGATTCCGCGAGTCGCCAGGATGCGATTGAGTTTCTGGCGGGCGGGAGCTGGCAACTCTTTGGCGATATCATCGTCTGCTGTCAGAATTCGGATACTGACTTTGATGAACTGCAGTTCGAAACGCAGGCCGGTCAGCAGGCACAACGCAATTTCAATTCCCGCCACACCGCCGCCAATGATGGTGATCTGCAATTGTCCGCCAGGACGAGGTATCGTTTTGTCGAAACGTACCGCCAGACGCTTCAGAAATGTCTGCATCGGCTTAACCGGGACGACCTGTTCCGAATGAATGTTGTTGATCTCTGCCGGAACCGAGCCGACTCCGATGGACATCGCCTCGAATCTGATCGAATTCGAATCTGCAAAGTGCAATGTTCGCTGGTTCCAGTCAACCCCGGTTACGTCGCCCAGAATCAGCGCCGCACCGGCGGACACTGCAAGGCGATTCAGATCGATCTCCATCTCATCAGGTCGAAACTGGCCAGCCAGTGTCCCCGGCAGCATTCCGGAATATGTAGATTTCGGAAATCTGGAGACACACACTAAGCGACAATTCGGAATCGGATTCTTCACCCACTCCCGAACAACATGCGCGTTCGTATGACCGACTCCCAGCAGTATGATGCATCGCTCAGACAATAGAAATGCCCCTGAGACGGTGAGACGACTCGCTGTCGCGAAAGTCGTGAGTGCTTCGATGAGTAACCTATCAAGGCGTTAAGACTGGGGCCGACTTGCGCCGTGTCACTACCAGACAGCCCGATACTCCGCTGGAACTTTGTAATCATCGCTGTACGTGTGAACTCGATCGGTCGGCTGATGTTCGAGCGTTTCAAGTGGATACTTTGCTGCGCACCATTCCAGGATGCTGCCTTTGAAATTCCAGGCGTTGAAGTTCCGCTCGCGCAATTGACGAGCATAATGTTCACTGCGAAAACCAACGGTGCAGTAGCAAATCACAATGCGATGACGAAAAGCCTCGGAGTTGGCTTCAAACTGTTCGATTGTCATGGCGTTAGGAATGACCGAAACTTGTGTTTCTTCCGGAGTTCGTACATCAACGAGCACAAAGTCCGGCACCGGTTCCTGAGCACCGTAGCGTTGAGCCTGCTGACGCCGAGCTTCGTAACTGAGTTGTCGTTGTCGCAATTGCGTTGCCGTGATTTCCGGAACTTTTCGACCAGAGCGAACCAATCCAACCAGCCGAGCTTCCTGCGCGACGGTCATGCCTACGCAGATGGCGATGGCAGCGACAGTAAAAGTGGTGTACCAGGACATCCGTATCTCCAGAATTAGCGGCACGTCGCGAGCCGACCGGTGTGGTTGTTTTACGTATAACTTGAACTCACCGGAGGGCTCGCGCCCTTCCGCCAGGTTTTGTTGGTTGGAATCACGACACGGCCATTAAGCGGCTGACGCCAAATGCAATCGTTCCGGCAACGGGAGCTGTGATCAGCCACGCCGCGAGAATTGTCTGGATGAATTTCCAATGTGCCTGCCTGTTTGCCATACCAATGCCAAACAACGCGCCGCAGGAGACGTGTGTGGTCGAGACTGGCATGCCCCATCGACTGGCACATGTCACGAGAAACGCAGTGACGGCATTACCAGTAAATCCCTGACCGGCGTTCATGACTGTGATTCTGTTGCTCATTGCCTCTGCAACTTTTCTTGCTCCAGCCAGCCCCCCAATCGCCATCACCACGGCCACACACGCTACCGGCCAGATTCCACCGATACCGGCTGTGGTAATCAGCAGAGCGGCAATTTTTGGTGTGTCGTTCAGACCGCGTGCAAATCCAACAAGCCCTGCGGTTAGAAAATGCAGAACATCCAGTGACTTGCGTGCATCAATTCCGACAAACGATCCACTATAGATCTGCTGACATGCAACTTTCGTGTCCATCTTCACGGAAAGAGCTTCAGCTCGCTGCAAAGCCATTGCTGTACCGCCCAACGGAACAACTTCAAGAACTTCCGAGCCCGCACACAGACACGTTTCACTCGTGACACCACATGCAATCCGAACTCGCCGCAGCATCGGGTAGATGACTGCAGTACCAATCAGCGCAACCAGAGGGCTGAGTAGCAATGGGGCCAGCAATGTGACGGCGAGCTTCTCCCAGCCAACACTGCCGTTGTGAGCCAGTGCAGTGCCGATCATTGACCCGACAATGGCATGTGTTGTAGAGATCGGAAATCCTAATCGCGAAGCGGCAAGAACTGTCAGTGCGGAACCAAGTGCCAGGGATGCTCCAAAGGACGGTAGTTGCAGCAACTCATCTGGCACAAGTCCTTTCCCGGAGAAACGTTTCAGCAACTCGGACGCCAGCAGAACTGCCAACAGCGATCCCAGCAACGTCGTCACCGTCCCCCAGATCAGTGCCGTGCGGTACGTGGTGGTCCGACTTCCATACAAAGTCGCGACGCCTTTGAAGTTGTCGTTGGCTCCATTCGCAAAGGCCAGCAGCAGGGCCGCAAAAATGGCAAACGAGATCATACCAAATTTCCTTCCACTGACCCGCGAAAATTAGCCGCACGGCGCAAGCGAACCTGTGTCGCGCGACTTGCGAACAATTTGCAAT
>JAGQQS010000485.1 GCA_020426105.1 Planctomycetaceae bacterium | reverse complement strand
AGAGAACTGGTACTTTCAAACAATTCGCACCGGAATCACGCTCATGAGTGCTGAGCCTGTCAATCTTCTGACTCTGCTGGCAGAAACCAGATTTGCAGAGACCATCGCAGACTGCCACATGCAGCGGCTGTGCGAGGTGTCGCGGCTGCATCGGCTGAACGCGGGTGCGGTCCTGTTTCGCGAGGGGGAAATCGAGGATGACGTGTTTGTGATCTCCTCAGGACATATTCAACTCTCCATGAAAGTGCCGCGGCGTGGCGATGTGGCATTTCTGACAACCGGTCCAGGGGAACTTGTCGGCTGGTCCGGTCTGGTCAGCGATGGGCGAATGACGGCCACGGCAACGGCGCTCGACGATACGACGTTGATCGCGATGTCCGGTCAGAAACTGCAGCAGCTGTGCTCAAGTGAGCATAATCTGGGTTACGTACTTTTTCAGAGAGTCGCTCAAGTGTTGTCAAAGCGACTGCTGTCGACGCGTTTGCAATTGCTGGATTTGTTTGCGGAGGGTCCGGAATAAAAGTCCTTGCGGGGTGCTTGCCGGACCAGAGGAACACACCCTGATCTCACGTCTTTCCGTCACGTCTTACGTCTTTCTGTTGGTGAGTTTCGCTTCGCGTCACGCACCCTGCGAAAAAAACCTCCATGTCCACAACCACTGAATCAATGCAATCGCCGCTGTTTCTTGCCCGCGTTCAGCTGGATCATCTCATCCGGACGCTGGCGGAAGATGGCTATCAGGTCGTTGGACCGACAGTTGATCAGGAAGCGATCGTCTACGACGAAATCTCCTCTGCAGCCGACCTTCCGGTTGGATGGACCGACATTCAGGAGCCGGGTAAATACCGACTTCAGCGTCGAGATGACGAGGCGTATTTTGGGTACGTCGTCGGGCCGCATTCCTGGAAGAAGTATCTGTTTCCTCCGGTGACACTGGTGGCATCCGCAGATCGCACAGCAGCAGGCTGGCAGCTGAGCACTCCGGAGACAGAGCCACCGCGCTACGCATTTTTGGGAGTCCGCGCGTGTGAGCTGGCAGCCATCAGGATTCAGGACAGGGTGTTTCTGGAAGGGCCTTTTATTGATCCCACCTATCAACGCCGACGGGCAGCCGCATTTGTCGTCGCTGTCAATTGTACTCAGGCTGCCGCGACGTGTTTTTGCACGTCAATGAATACGGGTCCACGCTGCACAGCGGAGTTTGACCTGGCGCTGACCGAGATCGCCGATGGTTTCCTGCTGGAAGTCGGTTCTAATGCAGGACAGGGAATTGCTGCGCGCCTGGGAACTCAGAGGGCAACTGCAGAGCAGCTGGAACAGGGATGCGCGGCTCGACAACAGGCGGTTGACCAGATCCGCAAGCAGATGGACACCACAGGGATCAGGGACCTGCTGATGAACAATCTTCGCGATCCGCAGTGGGAGGAGGTCGCGAAACGGTGTTTATCGTGTACTAACTGCACGCTGGTTTGCCCGACATGTTTCTGCTCATCGGTGGCAGAAGTTCCGGACATGACCGGGGATCACGTTGATCGTGAGCGCCGCTGGGACTCGTGCTTCAACATTGACTTCAGCTACATGAACGGAAGTCCGGCGCGCAACAGCATTCAGAGCCGATATCGACAATGGATGACACACAAGTTAGCGACATGGCAGGACCAGTTCGGGTCGTCTGGTTGTGTCGGCTGCGGTCGTTGCATTACCTGGTGCCCGGTCGGTATCGATCTGACTGAGGAAGTTGCCGCCATGCGCAAATCGGTGGAGACCATGGCGAACAGTTCGACCGTCGTAAGTCCCGGCCAGGAGGAACGCGAATCATGAAGCCTGCTGCCACCGCCCATCCTCACAATCCATGGCTGGCGCATACTGTACGAATTGTCAACATCGCTTCGGCGGCTCCGGGTGTTTTCATGTGCGATCTGGTATTTGAAGACCCCGCAGCAGCAGGGGAATATTCGTACCTCCCGGGTCAGTTCAATATGCTTTATCTGCCGGGTCTCGGAGAAATCGCAATTTCCATCAGTGGTGATCCTGATGCTCGTGCGTGTGTGGCACATACCATTCGTGAAGCCGGCAATGTCACGCGGGCACTGAGTCAGCTGCCTGTCGGCGCTTCGATTGGACTGCGAGGACCATTTGGTTCCCACTGGCCGGTGGAGCAGTGCCGTGGCCGTGACATCGTCCTTGTGGCTGGTGGTATTGGCCTGGCTCCTTTACGCCCCGTGGTCTGCCACTTGTTGACGCATCGCGATGAATTTGGCGATCTGACGCTGATCATTGGTGCTCGTGAACCTGCGGGACTGTTGTATCCGTCAGAATATGAGGCCTGGCGTGCTCACGGCA
Organism: Planctomycetaceae bacterium; assembly: GCA_020426105.1. Taxonomy (GTDB): domain Bacteria; phylum Planctomycetota; class Planctomycetia; order Planctomycetales; family Planctomycetaceae; genus SXXK01. Next base: position 13,256 of record JAGQQS010000485.1, on the reverse strand, counting down.
TCGACGTGCAGGTGACGGTTGATCGTGCCGACTGTTCATGGAGCGGCAAAATCGGAATGGTGACGAACGTGCTGGATCGAATTCCACTGCGTGATGCCGGACAGCCCGTGTTGATGACATGTGGTCCGGAAGTCATGATGTGGTATACGGTGCAGCTGGCGCTGGGCCGGGGAATGCGTCCCGAGTCGCTTTTTGTGTCGCTCGAACGAAATATGAACTGCGCCATCGGACTCTGCGGACACTGTCAATTCGGGCCGGAGTTCCTGTGCAAAGACGGACCGATTTTCAGATACGATCGAGTAGCCTCTATTCTGAAGGTAGACGACCTGTGACGGACACCGTTCGAAAGCGTCCGCGTCTTGCGGTCTTCAAATTTGCATCCTGTGACGGATGTCAGCTATCACTTCTCGATTGTGAAGATGAATTGCTGGCCGTCGCCGATGCCGTGCAGATCGCGTATTTCCCGGAAGCCAGCAGTCGGATGGAACCTGGACCATACGATGTCACGCTGGTTGAAGGTTCGATTACAACGCCGCACGATGCACACAGAATACAGGAGGTGCGGAGAATTTCGCGGACGATCGTTACGATCGGAGCCTGCGCGACCGCAGGTGGTATTCAGTCGCTCAAAAACTGGGCGAATCACGAAGATTATCTGAGGTGTGTGTACGCCCGACCGGAATTCATATCGACGCTGGCGACATCAACACCAATCGCCGATCACATCAAAGTCGATTTTGAACTGCGCGGCTGCCCTGTCAATCGACATCAACTCCTGGAAGTCCTCGGAGCACTTGTCAATGGCCGACGTCCGCGATTGCCCTCACATTCCGTATGTCTCGACTGTAAGCGAAAGGGGACCGTGTGTGTTGAAGTGGCGCAGGGAATTCCATGCCTTGGTCCAGTGACACATTCCGGCTGTGGTGCGATTTGTCCGAGCTACGATCGAGGATGTTACGGATGCTTTGGACCTGCCGCTCAGTGCAACTGCGAGAGCCTGACAAATCAATATCTGGATTCCGGCACGAACATTGAAACGTTGCTGCCGCTGCTGCGAAACTTCAACGCTGCGGCACCGGAATTTCGTGAGGCATCCAATCGACTTGAGGAGACAGCGCAGGAGAGGGGCAATAAAAGATGACGGAAACGCGAACCATCAGGGTTGAAGCCTTAACACGAGTCGAAGGCGAAGGGGGGCTGCACGTCCGACTGAACGGTACCGTCGTCGAAGACGTGCAGTTGTCGATCTATGAGCCACCGAGATTCTTTGAGGGATTCCTGCGGGGGCGCCCGCTGGAAGAAGTTCCGGACATCACCGCCAGGATCTGCGGCATCTGCCCTGTGGCTTACCAAATGAGCGCCGTCCATGCACTGGAACAGGCGCTGGGAGTGGTCATCAGTCCCGAGATTCGACGGCTGCGGCGTTTACTGTATTGCGGCGAATGGATCGAAAGTCATGGACTGCACATGCACCTGCTGCAGGCCCCCGACTTTTTCAACGCGGCCAGCGGGATTGAACTTGCGGCTCGGTTTCCCAACGAAGTGACACGCGGCCTGAAACTCAAGAAACAGGGCAATGAATTGCTGGAAGTGCTCGGCGGCCGCGCGATTCATCCAATTAACGTTGCCGTCGGTGGCTTCTACCGAGCGCCGAAAAAGGATGAGTTGCGGAAGCTCATTCCCGGATTCGAATGGGGACTGCAGGCTGCAATCGATGCGACGCGCTGGGTTGCCGGTTTTGATTTTCCGGACTTCGAACGCCCTTATGAAATGATCTCCGTCAGTCATCCGGACGAGTATCCGATGAACGAGGGACGAGTCGTTTCGACATCCGGATTGTCCATCGACGTCTCCGAGTACGAAACGGCATTTGCGGAGCACCATGTGGCACACAGCACAGCACTGCATTCACTCAGGACGACCGGTCAGACCAGTTATCATGTCGGCCCTCTGGCACGCGTGAATCTGAATCGTGAAAAACTCTGTGACACAGCGCGCCGCGTCGCGGACGAAGTCGGATTCAAGAGTCCGTGCTTCAATCCGTTTCAAGCGATTATTGCGAGGGGCCTGGAGGTTATCCATGCATTTGACGAGGCTCTGTCTATCCTCCGCGAATACCAGCCGTTTTCGCCGTCACGGATCGCCTGGAAGCACCGCAGCGGCGAAGGGTGTGCGGCCACAGAAGCACCACGCGGCCTGATCTACCATCGTTATCAGGTCGATGAGGCCGGTAAAGTCGTGCTGGCGAAGATTGTCCCGCCGACCTCACAGAATCAACGGCAGATCGAGCTCGACCTCATCGACTGGCTGCCGCGGATCATGGGAACAGATGATCAGAAAACCGCCGATGAATGCGAACGCCTGATTCGCAGTTATGACCCCTGCATCAGCTGCTCCACGCACTTTCTGAAGCTCACCGTAGATCGCGTCACCGCGAGTGTCGGAGGCACGCGATGAATCAGCCTCGGAAGATACTCATCGCTGGCATCGGAAGTGCTCACGGCGATGATCAGGCTGGCTGGCTGGTGGCCGAACATTTGGCGGCGAGGATCCGGGACTGCGGTGACATTAAAATTCGTAAAGCCATGATTCCTCTGGATTTGCTCGACTGGCTTGACGGCGTCGATATCCTGCACGTGTGTGATGCCTGTGAGATGACACCATGTCCGGAGAAACTGCACCGATTCACCTGGGTTGCTGCACAATGGATGAAATCTGATCAATGCCGTGAGGCCGATATCCATGTGAGGCTGCGATCACCCGGAAGTGGCGGTTCGCATGACTTTGGACTGATTGAGGTTTTGCGACTTGCAGCGGAAACAAGGCAATTGCCGCAACAGGTAATCATTTGGGCTGTTGAAGGACTTGATTTTAATCCAGAGGGCACAATCAGTAGCTTCGCCAGAATCGCAGCCGGGCAGGCGGCCGACGCGATTTTCAACGATCTGAGGATTCATGATGCATGAGGAATCTCTGATTCGAACACTTCTAAGCCAGGTGGAAGACATTGCAGCCTTAAACAACGCCGTCGCCGTAGAATTGATCGAAGTTGAAGTTGGTCCTCTGAGCGGAGTGGAGCCACTGTTGTTGCAGGACGCGTTCGAACGCCTGAAGGAAGGATCGGCATGGCCAAATGCCCAATTATCTGTGCAACAGATCGGACTCGACGTTTTGTGCAAATACTGTCAGAGGGAATCACAGCTCAGGGATTTTCGTTTTGTGTGTTCTCACTGTGATTCCGCCGAACTGCAGATACTGCGGGGTGACAATTGTCGGCTGTTAAATGTGAAGTTGCAGGTAAATAATTCCTGCGTATAAAGCTGAATGGCAAATGCACGTTGGTCTGCGATGAATCTGTCACATGAGTATGGCGCGTTTCGCCCTGCTGCACACACCCTGCAAGGGATATCTTAAATGGAAACCAGGACAGTGGCTGTTAATCAGTACATCCTTGCCGAAAAGAAGCGGCGAGCGGTGGAGCAGCGTGACAACTTTACGCAGCAGAATACGTTTGTCGTCAACCTTGTTTCCTCGCCCGGAGCTGGAAAGACCAGCCTGTTGCAGGCAACGGCGCGGTTTTGGAAAGATCAATTTCGCGTGGCCGTGCTTGTGGGAGATCTGGCCACCGATCGTGATGCCGAAAGACTAAGGCCTTACGTTCCCGTCGAACAGTTGACGACGGGTGGCGCCTGTCATCTGGAACTGTCCCTGGTCCAGCAGGGACTCAGTCGTCTTCCCCGGCAAACATACGATTTTCTGTTCATTGAAAACATCGGCAATTTGGTTTGCCCGGCATCTCATGATCTTGGCGAACACATCCGTGTCGTGTTTCTCAGCACAACTGAAGGTGACGACAAGCCCGGAAAGTACCCGAAGATGTTTCGCACCAGCCAGGCGCTGGTGATCACCAAAAGTGACCTGCTGCCGTATGTACCGTTTTCAGTGGAGGCTGCGATTGCCGATGCGCGACTGATCCAGCCGGAAATCCATCCCGTTCTGACAAGTGCGACAAAAGACGAAGGAATCAAAGACTGGTGTCGTTATCTCGAAAACGCGCGTGAAGCGACGTTGCGGGCGGCATCACAAACTGGTGCCGGATGATCAATACTGAAACCACCCTTGTTGCCAGACAGATCCTGCTGGACGGCGGTGTCCAGGGATTCGGTGTGCGTCCCGCGATTGCGAAACTGGCGTTGCGCCTGCAGTTACATGGATGGGTCGTCAATACTGCTGATGGTGTGCTGATTCAACTGGAAGGATTTGATTCTGCGATCGAAGACTTCTGTGCGCAGCTCGCCAGCGAATTGCCACTTCTGCCCCACTTTCAAATACATCACGTCATCAGTGTCCCGGTGGCCGGACTTAAGACATTCCACATTCGCGAACAACCGGAATCCGGTGTCACAGCAGTTGATGTGCCCGCTGATCGGGCAATGTGCCGGGACTGCCACCGCGAACTTACAGATCCTTCCGATCGACGGTTTGGTTACGCATTTTCCAGTTGCACGGCATGTGGACCACGCTACAGCATCATCCGTTCGATGCCTTACGATCGCCATGACACGGCGATGGCTGCGTTCAGGCTTTGTGCCGCATGTGAGACCGAGTATCGCGACCTGGACAACCGCCGGTGTCATGCACAAACAATCGCGTGTGCGGAATGCGGGCCGAGGCTGTGGTTTGAATCTGCAGCCACATCCGGCAGCTGCACCGGACAGGATGCCATCTTTGCTGCGGCAGAAATTGTGCGCACCGGCGGCGTTCTGGCACTTAAGGGAATCGGCGGATACCAGTTGCTTTGTGACGCCGCGAACGCAGCAGCAGTAAAGCGGCTGCGAGAACGAAAACAACGTCCCTCAAAACCGTTCGCGATCATGCTGCGGCATCCACCAGGTCTCTTCTCTCCCGCAGCGAGTGAGAAGGTGGCCGACTGGCCGGATGAGGGGGTCTTCACGTCGCCATCGAACCCGATCTTGATTTCAGAAAAGACGTGGCAGAATCCGATTGCGAGCAATGTCAGTCCCCGGATGAATTCCCTCGGGGTCATGTTGCCCACGACACCACTGCATGCACTCCTGCTTGACGAATTGAAGACGCCACTCGTTGTCACCAGCGGCAATCGTGAATCTGAACCCCTTGTATTCACGGAGACCGCAGCCCGCCGTTCCCTCGAAGGAATCGCCGACGGCTGGCTACATCATGATCGTGAAATTGAGCGACCTGTCGATGACAGTGTGGTGCGCGTGATTGCCGGTCGGCCTGTGACGATCCGTGCGGCTCGCGGAATTGCTCCTTTGCGACTGCCTTTCCAGACACGTCATTCAATTCTGGCAGTGGGTGGCCAGCAGAAAGTCGCCTGTGCCCTGTCCAACAGCCGTCAGGTCGTTCTCGGCCCGCATATCGGTGACATGACATCGACAGCAGTACGCCAGCGTTTCGTGGAGCAAACGTGCGCCCTGCAGGAACTTTATGGGGCGCTGCCGACAGTTATCGCGCACGATCTGCACCCCGATTATTTCACATCCCGCTGGGCTGCTGATCAGGGACATCGGACGATTGCAGTTCAGCATCACCACGCTCACATTGTATCCGGGATGTTGCAGCAGGAGCTGCTCGATGAACGGGTACTGGGGGTCGCCTTTGACGGAACGGGATATGGAACAGACGGCACAATCTGGGGCGGCGAATTTTTGCTGGCGACGCGGTTAAACTTTGAACGCGTTGCCTCACTGCGTCCGTTGATACTGCCCGGTGGTGAAGCAGCCATTCGGGAGCCGTGGCGGGTAGCCGTGGCGTTACTTGACGCCGCTGTTCCTCAGATCGCCGCCCGAGAAATTTTTGAATTCCTGCACCGACAGGCCGCCATAACGGACCGTTTGTACGGTACTCCGGAGACACTCCCCACGCTCGAACAGATCCGAAATGTCCAGCATTTGGTCCGTTCCAGGATTGGCCCCCAAACAAGCAGCATGGGACGAATTTTTGACGGTGTCGCATCCCTCGTGTTTGGCATGAGCACGGCCGACTTCGAAGGCGCCCCCGCTATGTTCCTCGAAGCGGTATGTGATCATTCGGAATCCCACCCCTTCGAGCAATTTCCAGACACTCTGTTAGAATCATCCACAACGGCTCCGCTTCAGATCGACTGGCGGCCGGTCGTGCACCAGGTTTTCATCAGCATTCAGGCAGGCGATCCTGTGTCTTTGATCGCCCATCAATTCCATCGAGCCATGGCGCGTGCAACGGGGCTGGTGGCTCAACAATTTCCAGAGTATCCGGTTGTACTTTCCGGGGGCTGTTTTCAAAATCGGCTGCTGACGGAACTGACCATGAAAGAACTTGAGCAACAATCTCGACGGGTCGTACCGCCCGGTACCATTCCTCCCAATGATGGCGGTCTGGCTGCTGGTCAGCTTGCCATCGCCGCCGCGATACTTGAATCAGAAGAAATCCCGAGGACAGCCATATGTGCCTAGGGATTCCCGGCAGAGTTATCGCATGGATTGATCATGATGCCATTTTTGGCCGTGCGCTTGTGGAATTCGGCGCCGCTCGGCGTGAATGCCACATGGCCTGCGTGCCGGATGCGAAAATTGGCGACTATGTGATCGTGCATGCTGGCATTGCGATCACGCGTTTGAATGCAGACGAGGCCCAGCGCACGCTCGATGCTTTTGTTGCGATCGCGGACGCAACACTCGGACAAGATGAACGTCCGACGGAAGGAACTGCGTTATGAAGTTCCTCCATGAATTTCGTGATCCGGCATTGGCCATAACACTGCTGGATCAGATTAAGCACACAGCGCGCCGGACATGGGTACTGATGGAAGTGTGTGGAGGCCAAACTCATAGTCTGCTGCGGCACGGGATCGATGTCGAACTTCAGGGGATCGTTGAGTTAATCCATGGTCCCGGCTGTCCGGTTTGCGTGACTGAGACTTCCGCGATTGATCTGGCCCAGCGACTGGCATTACGTCCCGGTATTCAGCTGATGAGTTTTGGTGACATGTTGCGCGTCCCGGGATCCTGTGGTTCATTACTCACGGCACGTGCTGCGGGTGCCAATGTGATGACTGTCTATTCTCCGCTGGACGCCGTTCGTTATGCACAGAGTCATCCGGATCAGCAGATTGTGTTCTTTGCGGTTGGCTTTGAGACAACCGCGCCGGCAACGGCCCTCGCAGTCCTTCAGGCACGTAACCTTGGACTGCAGAATTTTTCGGTTCTGGTCTCTCATGTCCGCGTGCAGCCGGCAATGGAAGCCCTGATGCAGGAGCCGCATCATCGCGTGCAGGGGTTTCTGGCAGCGGGGCACGTCTGCACCATTACCGGCTTTGACGTCTACAAAGATTTCGCGAAGCGATTTCGAGTGCCCATCGTTGTTACGGGATTTGAACCGGTTGATTTGCTGCAGGGGATCCTGGCGTGTGTCACCCAACTGGAATCAGGCAGATCTGAGGTACAAAACTGCTACGGAAGATCGGTTGAGCAATTTGGGAATCCAGCAGCACTGCGTGTAGTCGAAGCGGTCTATGAAATTGCTGATCGAACGTGGCGAGGTTTGGGTGTTATTCCTGCTGGCGGATACAGGCTCCGTGAGGGCTTTGCAGAATTCGATGCGCATCAACGTTTCGACTTATCGCGTCCACAACCAGCAGACCACGCTGACGACAGCCTGCGTTGCCGGGCAGGCGACATTCTCACAGGGCGACTGACGCCCTGTGATTGTCCGGAATTCGGCAATGCCTGCACGCCCGATTCTCCCCTCGGGGCGCCAATGGTTTCTTCGGAAGGCGCCTGTGCGGCCTATTTTCGATACCATCGCAGGAGTGTCCTGTGACTGATTCCTTTTCATGGAGCCCAAACTGTCCGATTCCTGTCACGGCCGACACGCAGCGTATTTCGCTGGCGCACGGCGAGGGCGCCCGGCTGAGTCGACGACTCATTGCCGAACACATACTTCCTCGATTCTCAACTTCCAAAAATCGAGGATTCGCAGATGCCGCGAGAGTAACGACGGTCGGGTGTCGCCTGGCAATCTGTACCGACAGTCACACCGTTTCTCCTATGTTCTTCCCGGGTGGCAATCTTGGTTCATTGGCCGTGTTTGGCACGGTCAACGATCTTGCGGTTGCAGGCGCCTGTCCGCGCTGGCTGACCTTGTCGCTGATCATTGAGGAAGGCCTGCCGTTGGTTGTGCTGGAACAGATCCTGGACAGCGTCGCTGCGGCAGCCGGCGCTTGCCACGTGGAGATTATTGCGGGCGATACGAAAGTTGTGCCGCGCGGTGCCGCGGATGGACTGTTTATCAATACGAGTGGCGTTGGTGAATTGGTCGATCCTGTACCGCCAGGACCACACTCAATTAAAGTCGGCGACAAATTGCTCGTGTCCGGGCCCATCGGGCAACACGGAATCGCCGTGATGAGCGCGAGAGACAGTTTCGCATTCGAATGGGCAACGAAAAGTGATTCTTGTTCCGTGATCCCGCACGTCACGGCACTACGGAATTCGGTCGGCGGACATCTGCGGGCAATTCGCGATGCGACTCGCGGAGGTGTGTCAGCTGTGTTGCATGAATGGGCGCAGGAGTGCGGACATACTTTTGCACTTACCGAATCTCAAATTCCAGTGACGGAAGATGTGCGTGGCGCTTGCGAACTCCTGGGCCTGGACCCACTGTACGTCGCCAATGAGGGAACAATCGTCGTCGCGATCGATCCACGCTTTGCCGAAGCCGCAGCCACTGCTTTGCGCCAGGTGCCGGGATGCGAGCTGGCAGCCATTGTCGGCGAAGTCCAGCCACAAGGCATCAGTCCCGTTACGATTCGTCGCACATTCGCCGCCCCACAGCCACTTGATGAACCTTCGGGTGCTCCCTTGCCACGCATCTGCTGATTTTCAAGCGAGGCAACGTCTTTGCGGCATCGCGGTGATGCATCATTCGTAGCAGAATTCGTGAGAATTTGGACGTTCACAACCGGACCAACCATTCCGATTTCGCATTGGCGGCCGGGATAAAACGAAGTATAATTGATGCATGAGTACTGCATCACAATTTCAGCCGATCTCAGTGCGTGAGTACCTGCTCGGCGAAAGTACGGCAAAACAGAAACACGAATATGTTAATGGCGTTGTCTACGCGATGGCGGGCGGCACGGTACAGCACAGCCGCATTGCGTCAAACGCCATCATCGCGTTGGGCTCACAACTTCGAAGTCACAAATGCCAGGTCTATAACTCGGATATAAAAATTCGCGTTCGCATGAGTCACGGGACTCGGTTCTATTACCCGGATTTGTCCGTTGTTTGTGAGCCGAATGCAGACAGTGACAGTTTTCACGACGCGCCGATCCTGATCGTGGAAGTCGTTTCCGAATCGACTCAGCGCACCGACGAATACGAGAAACGTGAAGCATATCTGTCGATTTATTCTCTCGCCGTGTACGTGCTTGTTGAACAGTCGTCGGCATTGGCCCACGTATATCGCCGTATCGACAGCGGCTTCGATCATGAGGTGTATTCGGGCATTGATGCGATGATTCCACTGCCTGAGATCAAATGTCATCTGCCGTTGAAAGAGCTGTATCAGAATGTGGAGTTCGTCCCTGCCGTTGCGGATGATGAATACTGATGTGTACTGTGCGTCAGGTGTGCCACACCGAACTGTCGTCATCAGACGGGCTATTGCAGATCTTTTCTGCCGGAAAGTTTTTTTCCGCAAGACGAACTAATGAACGGATATGCGTTCATCGTCGCCGCGTTGCCCATCGATCAACCCTGTTCGGGTCGCCGGTCGCCGGTCGCAACGAGTCGCGAAGTCCGTTTCCGGCAAATGGACGCTACAGACTTTCGAGACCTTCTGCCTGGCTCCGCAGCGTCGTAATGATTTCGTCTGTGCTTCCGGGATCGACGGCGCGACACGATTCAGTAAGAATCGAAGCCAGTTCGGCAAGGTCATGCCGCCATTGAATCGGATCCAGGCCAGGAGGTTCCAGTTGTGCGAACTCGCCGCACAACAGAATCATCCGCAGGCAATGGCGAAACATAATGCCTTCCTGCTTCTGGAGTTCGCGAGCCCGCACGTAGCGATTGAAATTGCCCCCGAAACGCAGCAGGTCGCCGACACACCAGACACTGCGGATATAGACATCCGAGATCCCTGGATACTCGCTGTGAAACAGCATCCGCATCCTGTCCCCCAGCGGCAGGGGATAAACTCGACGTCGATTGACTTCGTCGAAGTAACCGGTGAGTTCCTGTTGCGTCACGATGCCGCGCGACAGCAACAGCGGATTCAGGAATTCCGTTGACAAAGATCCGTCCGGCATCTGATCGGGCAAGGGAACCCGCACCTGACTGGCGACTGATGATGGCAGATCCAGGGCGCTTTCCAGAAGCTGCAGACGTTCTTCGTAGTTCGCCCGATGCATTTGTTCGGCAAGGAACACGCCATAAATCGCGTTAATACTGCGAAACGGCAGCATCAATGCCATTTGCTCAGTCGCAATCGCCAGCCGCGGAGAGTACTCAGACAACATCACTTCTTCGGCCGTGGGCGCCTTTGGTTCGCGTTTGGGTTTCTTTGAAGCAACGCCTGTCGCTGCCGTGCCGTCTTTGCGAGCCTCCTGAATCATCTGTCCCAATAAGCCGACACGCGACGGCTCGCTGGATTCGGGCGCAGGCTCGACAGCCGCACCATCGCTTTTATCTTTTTCGCCGGGAGATTCAATCGCGGTTGGCGCCGCGGGTTCGTCAGAATCCGGCGCATCATCACCCGCCACGCCATCGCCAAAATCTTCGGGCGCCTCGTTGGCATCGAAATGAATCACCTCGCCTGGTTCATCCGCAGGATTCGCATCTTCATCGGCCATCGGCGCGAGATGTGACGAGACCCAACGGCTGTCGCGAACCGAAACAGTGGCCGAAGTAAATGCCAGTAGTTCCTGCGAGACATCTCCCGCTCGAACTGAATGAAACACCGGACCTGGTGCTACCGGATCAACAAGTGACGCGGAAGACTTTGGCGGGGGTGGATCGAGCGTGATAAAGCCACCGGCCTCCAGCGTGATCAGCATTCGGACGAGCTGCTTTTCGGCAACGTCTTTCTCGCCGGAATCCAGCAGGCGACGACGAACGGCATCCTGGAGCGTCTGTACGGTTCCCGACTTGCGAATAAAATAGGCGAGCAATCGCCACGGAAAACGGCCTCGACTGGCCAGCTTTGCAGGCGGTGCTTCACGCAGCGTTTGAAACTGGCGTTCAGTCCAGAACTGCTGGCCGTCGCGGCGTTTCGGCATCTTCTTTTTGAGATTCTTCTTTGCCTTCAGCAACATCGGATCTTTGGTGTCTTCCGGAATCTCATCGTACTTCTGCTGCCAGCGAAACATCCTCACATCGTCTTCATGAGCGACCGCAAACACATATCCGCGCGTATCAAACTGCGGCCTGCCGGCGCGTCCAAACATCTGATGAGCGGAACTTGCTTCGATCAGCTTCATCGCGCGTGGCGGCCCCTTCAGCAGTGATGTCATCACAACCGACCTTGCTGGCAGATTAATGCCTGCGGCCAGCGTTTCTGTGCAGACACAGATGCTGAGCAGCTTCTTTTGAAAAAGTTTTTCAATGATGCGCCGATATTTCGGTAACAGCCCTGCATGATGAATCCCCACGCCGCGCATCAGGAACTGTTTCAGCTTTCCGCCCGCACCAATCGACCAGTCTTCACGATCGATTTCTGCCATCAGCAGTTTCTGCTGACCATCCGCCAGCAAGCGTTTACCTTTCAACTGTTCGGCGACGCTCCAGCATTCGTTGCGATTAAAACAAAATACCAAAGCCGGCGTGTACCGGGATTCATCGTCCCCGTCTGCCATAATTTCCAGCTGGTCCGCCAGGAATTCATCGGTGACCCAGCGAAAATCAAGCGGCACGCGTCGCTCGTCGCTCTGCAGCAGACGCAGCTTTCTGGAGTGCTGATGCGATAACCAGACGACAAATTCCACCGCGTTGCCAACCGTCGCGCTGATCAACAGGAGTTTCGTGTGGCGTGGCAGAAGTCCCAGCGAAAGCTCCCACACGATTCCGCGCTCGGGATCATTGAAGCTGTGAAACTCGTCCATCACCACCGCGGCGACGTCTGCGAAATCAAACATCTCCGGATGCAGCAAGCGGTTCAGCAAGATCTCGGCCACCACCACCAGGATGGGAGCTTGAGAATTAACGCGTCGATTGCCCGTGACCAGGCCGATATCGTCGGCCGAAAATCCCCATTGAACGGCCTTCTCTTGCAGCTCATGAAATTTTTGGTCCGTCAATGCAATCAACGGTGTGGTGTAATACGCGCGGGTACCGCGGTGCAACGCCTCGAACAAAGCGGCCTCCGCGATCAACGTCTTGCCCGTTCCCGTCGGCGCGCAAACCAGAACCCCCTGTTCGCACGTAAACCACGCCAGGAGCGCTTCCTGCTGAATGGGATAGGGCTCGTACGGCAGTCCCTCCAAATAGGCTTCGGCGAGCTCATCCCGACTCTTTTCCTCTGACATGCACGCTTCTCCCCGCGTCTCGTTGTGAGACCGATGGTGTCGAATTTGCCACGCTTGACCAAGCTGACGGTCCTAACAGCTAACCGGATTTGTAATCGCAAAGCTATCAATGACAACAGTTTAGCGATTATCTGCATCGGGGTGCATTGATTCCGGTACGGTGGATGCGTACGATTGTACGAGACAACCCAATCCTACGGATGCCCCCTAAACGGAGTTAGTCATGTTTCGCATCAGCAAATTGCTATCCGGTTTTATTGTCGAGTTATTGGGGGTTGGCGGCTTGCTTTGTGCATTGAGCGCATCGACGGCTCCAGCTTGGCAGGCCACCTCGTCCCCGACACGCGATGCCGTACCCGATTCGGTCGGCCAGGAACAACGGTTGCCGACTGCGCAGGATCGGGCAGCGAACGGTAACGTGGCCAATGGCGACGTGGCGAATGGCGAAGCGGTGACCGCGGTCCCGTCCGCCGTGAACCCACCGGAAAATCCCGATCCACAACTCGTCAACGACCGCATTCGTTACACCGAACAACGACTCGATTTTTACGCGCGGCGTTTCGGCCGCCTGGCCCAGCAACAAGCGTTACGTGAAGTGGGCCGATTGCATCCGACGACGACTGCCGAGTGAGAACGTCTTAGGACGAGTCCTTAGCGGGGCAACTCTCTCCCGGTACCCTCTCTACGCCCTGCGCAGCAGGAATAGCGG
>JAGQQS010000484.1 GCA_020426105.1 Planctomycetaceae bacterium | reverse complement strand
GCACCGGGGACCAGCCCGGCTGCCACAGAAGTTCCTGCGTTAGTCCTGTTCTTTGTTCTGCAGATCACGTCGCTATCCGGTGTGACCCGGAGGGACCCATGTTGTGTGCTCTGTTCTTCCGAACGGGCACCGTTTACGTCGAGAATCCAGGCATTGCAGCCAGTGGACTCATCGGCGATTTCTGGGGATCGAATGGAGAAGCATCCCCTTACCCATCAACATGTGTCGTTCGCAGTTCGGCATCGTCTTCTGCAAGACTTACTGGCAAGCCCTTTTCCGAATCGGGCCTTTCATGGTTGAGCTTTTCGCCGTCGAAGGATTTGCCTTCGATCGCCGGATGAGTCACATCCGGTCTCGACTGTCGCCAGTCGAAAGTTCCCCACGCCAGCCAGGTTGAACGGAGTTATTTCATCGGACTCCGAGCCCCCTTGGGCGGGATTACGCTCACGCAATGATGAGCCTCACCCGCTTTGAACCAGGACGGCCGTGCAATCGATGATTGCATGGTCTGTCCGCATCGCCCCCAGTTCACAGTCATCATGACTGCCTGGAAACATCGGATAGAATGTCGGGATTACTCTGCGTGCGAAACGTCTGCTAAACGAGAGCAGCACGTTCGCGTATTGCAGGATTGCTCCGACAAGCCTCCGTCGATCTGGACAAGCCAGTCTCCTGGCATCCAGCTCTACGGGCCGATCACGTGCAAACTGGTAAGGTTTGCCTCTTAGCCGGAATGGTGAGTTCCGGTTTACCGAGTGTGACCGATGCCAAAGCGACATCTTGCGGCTGCCGATTCGTCGCGGGATTGACCGCGAGTTCTCGCACAGCACGTTTGACGAAATAACAGCCGCAGTCAGGACTATCCGATTCCCGACCGCTGTGGTCTTAATACCGTACCGGTCAGAATTCTCAACACTCGACTGACGGATTTTGTCGTCGAAGCGTGGTCGAAGCGGCGGCAGTTTGCTGCCGTTTGCCAGCGAAGTGAAAACCGTGATATGACGTCAGGAATGTCGAATGGTGTTGATAGTCGCAAATCGGTAGACGAACGTCGTGGTGGGAGAACCGGTGGAAGGCGGTTTCCCGGTCGCCTTGTCTTTGTCGACTTGGAGACAGCCGGCCAGCAACCGTGGCGGCCCATCATGCAGATTGCCGCAGTCGCCGTTGACGGCCGAGGCCGAACGCTGGAAGTCTTTGAGGCGAAGCTGCAGTTCAGTGAGCGACAGGCGACGAAAAGAGCCTTGTCGCGAAGGCATTATGACCGACGGCGGTGGTATCGGGAGGCGCGTCCGCCGCGAGAAGTCGCGTTGCGATTTCGCCAGTTCCTGATTCGTCATGCCGTGCCGGGCGGATACTGTGCTGACGGAAAGCAACTCTGGCAGGCTCGTCTCGTCGCCCATAATGCGGCCTTCGACGGCCCGTTCCTTCGCAAATGGTTCGAGAGGCAGCAACTGCATTTCCCAGCCGACTTCCGAATCCTCTGCACTCTTCATCGAGCCCTCTGGTTCTTTCAGGAGCGGCCTGACTTGCGACCGCCCCCTGATTTCAAGCTCGGAACACTCTGCCAATACTTCGGAATTCCACTGCGACCGGATGAAGCTCATGACGCGCTGGCTGACGTGCGTGCGACTGTGGAGTTGTATCGGTGTCTGAAAGGAGAAGCCATGCAAAAGCAGTGCGAAGATTCTGCATTGGCAATCAGCAACATCAGCGAACCGGGCTGTGGATAGATCACAACATGAACGTGTCGCTTGCGTCGCAATTCCAAGGGCTCTGGCGTGTCGCCTGCGTCGCAAAGTGTAGAGTATCACGTGTCGCTTGCGTCGCAGGGATCAGTCGATGATTTGGCTCGTAACATCACGGAAACATTAAGCAATTGCCAGACTTTGGACGCAGATTGCCACCTGTACAAATTACTGATTCAAAGATCTGCTAAAGCAATACGTTCTGCTTTTGGTCACTGGATTGAAAACGGAGTTAAAACCCGGCTTTGAAACTGAGACGACTGCGGCTATTTCAGCAGCTGGAGAATCGCGGCTTGCGATTCCGGGGAAGCTGCTTGTTCGCAGGTTGCGGCAAAGCGTTCTGCGTTTATGCGGGCGAGATCTTCCGATTGGCCGAGATCCCGGAACTGTTGATACAGGACGTTGCTGAGCGATGGCGCGGCGTTTCCTTCGTCCGGGCACTTGCTCTGTTTTTTTGTTTTTCTTCCTGCAGCGGACTTCGCCTGGCGTTCTTGTCGCTGCAGGTCGTGCCACCAGTCTGGTGGAGTTCGGGTGCCTTTGGCTGCGTGCTGGACATTGTCGATGAAATACGCGGCAGCACTGCGGCGGAAGAAAGATTCGCCATGACGCTCACGGGCGGCGAGCGTGATATCAATCCATTGTTGTAGAACCGTATGGGAATATTCTCTTAGGCAACGACGGATGGCTCGCAAATCGAGACCAATCGTTTTCATGAGTTCCGACAGCGGTGATTCGACGTGCGGGAGGGCATAACGCCGCTCGGTCTTGTAGTGGGCACCTCGGGTCAGCTGGATGATCGTTGTCGCGTTTCGACCTTTGCCTGCAGCTTGAATCACTGGTTCTGACACGATGCTGTGCTCCTCAAGTCTCGCGATGGCGCGTCGGACCTTGATTTTCAGGTCGCGTCGAGCCAGGGTTGGTGCGAATCCCATCACTTGCACACCCAGTTCCTGCAAGTCAAATCGAGGTGAGTGCTGCTTCCGACGAAAGACTTTGCTGAGAAGCAGGAATAACCTTCGAGACGCCGGATCCAACTGGCGATACACGTTCAGGTCGAACCACAAATGCCCACCAAATGCTTGCACCATTTCGAAGAACACTTTGTTCCAGACAATCCGCCATGCTCGTGAGGAATCGTCATCCAGAGGAAGGCTGTAACTCAGAAATCCGAAACTGATCCGCCGGTGTTCGCGCCGAACAGGGTCGTAGAATCCGTCGTTCTGGTAATTGACGGCCGCCAGTCGTGCGAGCGATTCGGCGAACTGCCGATACTGTCGGCCACCACGTTTTGAGTGTTGATCAATGACTTGCAGCTGCCGCAGACAATAGTGTGGGGTGGCACAGAATTCCGGGCTGGGTTCGGGCTGCGAACAGGTGAGTGCCAGCAGCCCCCAGAGATAGAATTCATCGGTGGGAGTCAAACCAAGCGGACTGGAAATTCGGACACGAGAGGTTCGTCGTTTTCCCGTCTTGTCCGTGAACTGATGGCTGGACAGATGCACGGCACTGCGATTGACCGAGGCAACTCGGGATTCCAGCGGGCACAAGGCATGTTCGACAAGGGACAATTGTCCCATCCCGAGCAGTGGCGATTCCGCCGGATTGTTGTTAGTTCTGACGTTCACAGCTCTGACTTAGCAGGCCGTCGTGGAAATCGGTAGATCCAAATGCCGAGTCCAAATCGACGTCCAGTTCCACCGACTTCGATTCATCCTCACCCTGTCATTCCACGGGCGGCAGAGGACGAAAACGCACTCGTGCCTCTTCAACAACTGCAAACTGTCCACGCCAGTCATCGTGCGAACCAATCAGCGTTACGACCTTCGCAATAAGAAGAGTCAAGTCGTCCATTGGAAGCCTAAGGAGAATCACTCCGCAGGTCGCTGGCAAGGATCGTGCAAAAGCCAACTCTCCGAAGTCCTTGTCGAACGTAACAAGCACTCTCTCATCAGCTATCGCCTGCGCGATGACTTGTGGGTCAGTGATTCCCGGTGCAGTTTCGCGAACCCACACCACATCATGACCTGCAGCTCTGAGGCTTCGAATCAATGCAGCCGGGATGTTCTCATTCGCCAACAGTCTCATGGTTCACGCTGTTACGGGATAGACACGTTCGGATTTCAACTGCTGACTGGCATATTGCAGACACGCCAGAATGTCTTCGTGCTTGATGCCTGGATAATTGTCGAGGATCTGTGTTTCACTCCATCCCTGACCGAGCAGATCTACGACAAATTCCACTGCAATCCGCGTGCCTCGAATGACGGGCTTGCCAGTGAGCACTTCTGGATTCAATACAATTCTGTCTCGTAAATTCATCTTTCATTCCTTGCGCATTGGAATCGTCTCATAGCACTTCACATGTTAGCACGAATTCCGCCGCCGTGAACTTCTGATTGACGAATTGAGCGTGGTCATGCCAATCTCACTCCAGCGATTTCAATAACTTGGCCGGAATTGCCATTGGCAATCGGCCAGAAACGCCGGGAGAAGTATGCCAGCAACGGTCATTGGGTTTATCAATCAAAAAGGTGGATGCGGCAAGAGTTCCTGCTGCTTTCATCTGGGCGGGCAGTTGGCCCGTGATGGACTGCGAGTCCTGCTGGTGGATGCTGACCCACAAGGTTCGCTAAGTCAGGGCTTCTTTGGCTCGGCGTTTGTCGAAGCCTTGCCAGTGGAAGCGACATTGGCCGCGTGTTTTGAGGACTCGGCGAACATCCTTCCATGGGAACACATCGTCCAGCCCACACCTTTTGAAAGGCTCGATATCGTT
>JAGQQS010000483.1 GCA_020426105.1 Planctomycetaceae bacterium | reverse complement strand
GTTCATACTTAGGAGTACCTGTTTCAAGCATCCACCGATCCAGATTTGCGGCCAGGGACATGAACGCTGGATGCTTTCCTACGCGTCTAAACCAATAAGCAGCATTGCCAGGGTCAGGTTCGCGTCGGTGCATAATGCCATGCCAGTAATCCGCGGTTCTGGGCGTCCCTTTCCCTTCCATCGATTGAGAGATCGTGTGGCTCTCGTCGAGGAAGTCCCATAACAACAGGGTCCCGGCTGTCACGCATTTTTTGTCTGATTCGGACAGCTTCGTGTGGGACAATGCGGAATTCAGAGCTGCCGCCAGGCGTGCAGGCGACGTGCCGAGAGCCGATCCAACTGGCCTCGGTCCTGCCGCTGGAAATCGCTCAAGGCAGGGCGGTACCGCGAGCGCCGCGGTGTGAACATCACCCGCCAGCAGCACTTCGAGCATCGAGTCCCGCCCAGGCGTTTCCAGTGCCACGGCCGCAGAAACACACAACAAATCACAGGGAAGTACACGCTGAATAAAGCTCGACAACGAATCAGGAAATGAGTTTCGCAGTGTGCCGGGAACAGCGTCGTCTGCGAATACAACCCGGCGATCGTGGTGTCGCATCATCGCCAGTTCTGCGAGCATTTTCCGCACAATACCCGCGTTCGTGGAACAGGTTGCCGCCACGAATGGAGATGTGCGCCGTGCATCACTCGGAACATCTTCCATCTTCGGCCAGTGGTCGTGTCCCCGAACGACCGTGCAGTTCTGAAAGTTTTCTCCGGCCAGCTGATCGGGGACTATCAACAGGAAATCAGACATGCCGTGTGTCACTTCTGTGGAGGCTCAGCGAGCACTTGCCTCAACGAAACCGAGACAAGCCGACTCCGAATTGTATAGCAGTCATTGGGGCGAGCAAGGATGAAGACCGCGAGCGGGTACGGCGGAACCTTCAATCGTTAAAATCGATTCAAACGCTGGGTTTCGACTCGGTTGTGATCGCCAATTCATAAAAATTCACTCCGACGGGAATTCCCGACCAAAACTCCAGTGTGGGAAATAACACGCATTTTTTAAGCGATTGTTGGACGCCACACGGAATGACACGATCATGGTGAACGCATTACAAAATTGGTTGTGGGCCATAAAGAGCCTGATCATCCACAAGTTCAACACTTTATCTCCGCAGGATTACTGCGTGATGCTGGTGTTGTGCATCGCGGTCGGTCTCACACTCCTGAACTCAAAGCATCGCTGAACGCACTGATTCAGTTCACAATCCGCCCGCCAAAGCGGCCGGAGGCGGGGCCCATCTGAATCATGTGGTCTGCATGAGAAGTCAAGGCGGGATCGTGTTCGATCACGATCACGGAGTGCCCCGTCTGCACGAGGAATTCAAGGCACGTTCTTAAGCGTTCAATATCCTGCAAGTGCAGTCCACTGCAGGGTTCATCCAGCAAAAAAAGCGTCCGCCCGCCCCGCGTAAGTCCGGCAGCTTTGCGGTTTTGCGCAGCGGTTTCTCCGTCGTCCATCGGTATCCCCGCCAGAAGAGCCGCAATCCGCAGTCGCTGCGCTTCTCCCCCGGACACTGTGCTGAGCGGCTGTCCAAGCCGAAGATAACCCAATCCAGCCTGTCGCAGTGCGTTGAGTCGTTGCTGAATTTTGTGATGTCCGTTGAAGAACGTAAAACTCTCGTCGCCCGTCATGCACAGGATCTCATGGACAGTGCGGTCGCGATAACGAATCTCCAGAACTTCCGGACGAAACCTCCGTCCGCCGCATTCTTCACACGTCGTTTGAATATCGGCCAAAAACTGCATGGCGACCGTGACTATGCCGCGTCCCTCACACACCGGGCAGCGACCGCCCGATGCGGAATTAAAACTGAACATCCCCCGGCCAAAATTTCTCTTCTTCGCTTCATGCGTATCGGCCAGCAACATCCGGATCTCATCGAAGACCCCGAGCCAGGTTGCGGGTATGCTCCGCTGCGATCGTTTTACCGGACTCCGATCCAGCAACAGCACGTTATCGAGTTGCTCGACACCTTCAACCGCTTCAATAATCCCGTCGCCTCCGAGCTCGCACGGTATCTGCAACCGGCGACAGAGTTCAGGATACAAAGCGTCCACGATCAGGGAGCTCTTACCACTGCCGCTGACTCCGGTAATTGCACACAACACTCCCAGAGGAATGGCCACCGACAGATGACTGATATTGTGGCACCGCACTCCCTTCAGCGTCAGCCATTGCTCGGGTTCTCGATGCATCTTTCTTTGACCAGACTCGGCAGCCGTCGCATCGCCATTTGCCGTCTCCGCGCCTTGATTCGCGAGTGAACCGGAGGCGACGGCCTGTCTCAATTGTTTCCCGGTGGCAGTGTCGGCTGCTTTATGTTCCCGGGGACTACCGTGGAATACAATTCGGCCTCCGGCATCGCCTGCTCCCGGACCAATTTCCACGATGTCGTCCGCGGCAGCGATAAACTCGAGGTCGTGTTCCACAACAACGACCGTGTTTCCGCGTTGCTGCAGCTCACGCACGGCAGTAATGATTTGCTGCGTTTCAGACGGATGCAGTCCGGCAGTGGGCTCGTCAAGTACATATAACGTATTAATCAAACCAGACCCCAGTGCCGTCGTCAGTGACGCTCGCTGAGATTCGCCACCGGAAAGTGTTCGCATACTGCGACTCAATGCCAGATAGCTCATGCCGCATTCATCGAGGAACCTGAGCCGTCGACAGGCATGCTCAAAAACGGGCCGCAACGCCGAACTCAGTTCTTCGGGCAGTGAGGTACGGGTTTCTGCGAGCCAGACGGATAATTCGCCAACCTCCATGTCTGTTAACGCGGGCAATGTCAATCCTCTCATCTGCACGGCGAGCGCATCGCGATTGAGCCGACTGCCGTTGCAGGCAGCGCAGATCCTGCCGGAAGTTGGAATAGTCTTTTCTCCTCGTCGCGGCCTGCCACTGAGATTTTCGGCACCGGATTTTGCAGTGCCTGTACCTCCGCAATCCGGGCAGGCCCCCAGCGGCGATGTGAAACTCAGAAGTTCGGGCGATGGTTCGGGAAACTCCCGGCTGCAACCGGAACAAATACGCCGTCCGGAGAATCGCCGGACTGACCACGGTTTGCCATCGACGTCCTGAACTTCACAACCCAAATTGCTGCGAAGATTCGTGGCGGCTGGCTCGAACTCTGTCAACACGACACACCTGCCATCCCCGATCTTCATCGCTGTGGAGATCGATTCGGTCAGGCGATCGACCCGAACCGTGTCTGACTTCAGGCGATCAATAATCACAGTTAAAGTGACTTTGGGGAGCGTCCGTGACTTCTTCCCTCCCGGAGAAACCACGGGAGGCAGCGTGTCGAGTTCTTCCAGCCGCATCGTTGAGCCGGTCAGCACGACCCGCGTAAAACCGAGCTGCATGAGGTCTGCACGGACATCGGGATACGATCCATGCTCGACATCCATTTCCGCGCCGATCATGATCCGATGCGGAGCAGGATCTTCTGCTATGGTCGTGGCAACAGCATCTGCGGAGGCTGCCTGAACTGCTCGCTCGCAATCCGGACAAACCAGACATCCAGCCCGCGCAAACAATACACGCAGCGACTCAATGATCTCGGTACGGCTCCCCAGTGTGTTCCGCGGTCCGTCGAATCGCATCTGCTGGCGAATGGCGATTGCGGGCGGAAGTCCAATGATGCGATCTGCTTCGGGGCGTTCCACTCGGTCCAGCCACTGGCGGGCCGACGGAGAAAATGTTTCGACGCCCCTCCGCTGACCCTCTGCATAAAGCGTATCAAATGCGAGGCTACTCTTGCCCGATCCGCTCACGCCACAAATAACAGTGAGTGCATTGTGTCGAATCTTCAGGCTGATGTTGCGCAGGTTGTTGACTCGCACGCCCTCGAGTTCGATGAATCGTCCAATCGTCACTGTTCCGCCTGTTTGAATGACACTCTGCCGCAGAATCTCTGTTGGCCGCAGTCTGATCGATTGTCGTGCAGGCTTCCAGCCTGATTCGCAGGCAGGCCGTGTTGGGAAATTGTGGATCTACCGCCAAATCATTACACAACGCCTTATGAACTATCANNTCAATTTAAAAGCTGCACGATCTCGTTGTGCAGTAGTTTGGCAGGAGCCTCAATCGGTAAGTTGCGTTCCGCGGCAACTTACCCTGCACGGCCGGGACGCCAGGAATCTCATTTCCCGAACGGATACAGATCCGTATAATTCGGCAAGATCTTCTTCTGCGTGATTCCGAACACCTGAGAGTCCTGTGCTGTGATTAAACTGCCTGCCGTAGAATTGCTTGAAAGCCGCCACGCATTTCCATGCCACTATACATT
>JAGQQS010000482.1 GCA_020426105.1 Planctomycetaceae bacterium | reverse complement strand
GGTGATACAGGTTACTCGACCACTGCCATTCAGTCAGCGTTTGATGGATTAACGATCTTCACGAATGATGCACAAGTCATCGGGACTGATGCAGACACGTGGTACGTCACATTCAGTGGCCTGGCCGGCAGCGATCAGGCACTGGCGGGCATGATCACAGCCAACGCCTCGCAGCTGGCCCAGGACGTCAGTTTCAGCGATCTGCTGCACGGCAACTTTGGCAATACGGAGGGCGCAACCGGATTCACGGGTGTTGTTCAGAACATGTCCAACATTACCTATGGAGCCGGGTTGAACCTGTTGCTCGGTTCCAATGTTGCGATCTACGAGGCATTGCTCGCCAGGAAGACGTCAGCCGTATCGCAGAATTCGCTGTTTACGGACGGCAGTTTTTCGCTGGGCAAAAATGTATTCGAAGTTGGCGGTAATTTGTTGAGCAGTCTCTTTGGTGACGATCGTACCAGCGATGGGCGATTCGGTGGTTCCACCGGGCAGGACATCGCAAAGTTTATCACCGATACGCTCACCTCAACCGCGCTGGAAGGTCAATTGACGATCGGTGAACCGGTGATCGCACCGGGCATCCACCTGATGTCCGGCATGACGGGCGGCGATACGTACAAGTTCAGCGGAATCTGGGGCGTCGCAGCTGTTGTCGAACCGCCCTCGGTCTACGCAGGCGTCGATCTGAACTTTGGTTTCGACACGCTGGACTTCACCGATGTCAGCGGCGACATGACTTATGACATATACACATTGTCCACTGACAACATCGGAGCGTGGCAGGATAAACTGAATGCCCTGGGACATCCGATGCCATTGTCGATCGGAATGACACTGGTCCTGGCCCGTAACAACGCTGGCACGCAGCTTATCGAGAAGTTCGCTGACCTGCTGGGCGGAACCGTTTCTTTCGACGGATTCGGTGTGAACTACGTCATCGCCACCGGGATTGAAAACATTGTCGGAGGATCCGGCGAAAACACGTTCAAGTTCCACGGGAATGCGAAGCTGGATGGTTACGTGGCCGTGGGCGATGAAGGCAAGATCAAGTTTGATTACAGCGACTACACGTCGACGGCGTCCAACACCATTGCTGGAAAAACCTACGACGGAGTCGTGATCGACGGTACCGCGGGACTGGCCTACGGCATTCCTGGTACAGAAGCTCCCTTGCCAGTACTGGGTACATTTCCTGGCGTGAACGTCAACTGGGGGCGTGCGTCCGGTGTGGGTGGCAGCCGACTGGCGGGCCTCGATCTCTGGGCTCCGACGTCCGCACTGGGATCGTTTGCTCCTGAAAACAATGCCGTTGATGGTCTTGGCAGCGTTGTTGGCTCCCCACAAACCGATTACCTGAAAGGCAACGACGAAAAGAATACGTTTGAACTTGGTCAGGGGGGCAATGATCACGTAATCGGTGGTGAAGAAGATGACACGGTCAACTTTGACGCCGCGTCGGGACGGATGGTGATTGATCTTGCCAGCGGCCTCGCACATACCAGTGTCATGGCAGGTACAGTGGGATTCGCCACAGGAACGCTGACAATTGATGCAGATGCCGGATTGTTCACACTGACGCACTCTGGACAAACGACGTCTCGTCTGGCGTTTGATGCGACCGCCGAAGCCATTCAATTCGCACTGGAAGAATTGAGCACTCTGAATGCTGGTGACGTCACTGTCACGGCCACGGCGACGCCCGGAAGTTTTTTGGTCACGTTCGCATCCGGGGTCGCGGTAAAGACATTGACCGCCAACGCCGATCCTGGCAGCGATGACGGCGCGGGACTGGTGAAGTTTACCGTGGCCGGTACCGCTGTGTTTGCCACGGGCACGCTGACAATCGATGCGATTCAAGGCCAGTTCACGCTGACTCATAGCGGACAAACCACGTCACCGCTGAATTACGATGCGACGGCTGCAGAAATTCAAACCGCTTTGGAGGCGCTCAGTACGCTGAATACAGGAGACGTCACTGTCGCCGCGACTGGAACACCGGGCGTGCTGACGATCACTTTTGCTGGAGCGGTGGTGGATCAGACGCTCACGACAGATGTTGACCCCGGCAGTATTGGCGTCGGCTTGCGGAAATACGCAGCCGCCACGACGATCGTCACTCTGAGTAGTATCGAAGCTGTGCAAGGATCGAAATTCAACGACGTTCTTCTGGGTGATGACGAAGGGAACACGTTCATCTTCACCGACGAAAGCGGCCAGAACCTGGTCTACGGCCGTGGCGGCGACGATGTGCTCGACTTCACCAAAGTGACAGTCGATATCGTTGAATCAACCCTGGGCGAGGCTCGTGTCTTCACTTTCGGAGAAAATCGCGTCACGGCATTCGGTACGTTCGAAGTTAAGAAAGCGGGAAGTAAGTCATCAGGCTTTGTGAAAGAGGTCTTTGGCAAGAAACTGCTGGGAGGCGAACTGGAACTCGCCAGCGGAGGCACCGCCAACAGCAGCACAACGATCACAGGGACAAATGCCATGACTCTGGGTGTCGAAGCACTGGCACGCTGGAATGCTGTTCTGCCCGGGAAATTCCAGTTGGCGACCGGTTCGATCCAGTTTGCTGTAGCGGACCTCGCGGCCACGAACGCCAATGCACTTGCGGAGACGACCTACGATTCGATCAATAAAGTTTACACGATCACGCTGGACAACAACGCGGCCGGAGCTGGCTGGTACGTGGATTCCGCGTTCACCGGAGCCACTGCAGACAGTGAATTCGTGAGTTCCCCGCCGGATGGAATCGACCTGCTGACTGTGCTGATGCATGAAATCGGTCACGTCGCCGGAGTTGAACATCCGGATGTTCCCGATTCGACAAACATCATGAACAGTACGCTCAGAAAGGGCGTGCGCCTGAATCCAACTCAGGAACTGGCTCTTTCCGGAATGTCGGCTCAGGACAAGCTGGCCGTGGGACTCGATACCTTTGGCGACTGGGCGATCGGGCTTGGCACCAGAATCGACAACTTCCTGACAAATGCCACCACGATCCCATTTACTGACATCAGTCTGGTTTCAATGCTGGGCGTCGATGTCGCGGACTTCGGCGCGGTCGTCAACACTGAAGTCGACAAGATTGGCGCGGCGATTACGACGTATTTCCACTCCGCCAGCAGTCCCAATACCAACGATATGCTGCTGGCACTGCAGGCACTCAACGGAGTTCACATTACAAGTACTCCGGGGACTCAGGAATACAGCGTTTCCATCGACCTGGCCACCTATTCCCAGTCGATCGTGCTTGACCTGAGCAGCCTGTCACTTGACTTGTCTGACTACGGCATTGATGTCGAGCTGCCATTCAATCTCGGACTTTCGACGACGCAAAGTCAGCCGCTGCAGCTGGATGCAGGAGTTCACCTGGACTTTGCGTTCGGCATTGACAACGCCGGGCAGTTCTATGTGCTTGACCCGGCCATTGGCGCGAGTGTGGCATTTGGCGAAGTGCGCCAGAACATCGTTGCTGTGAATACGACGACCAAATCATTCACTGTGGCTGGAGATCAAACCACGCCAAACGGGCAACTCAATTCTGCCAACGGTCACTTTGTCGCTGGTGACCGCATCG
>JAGQQS010000007.1 GCA_020426105.1 Planctomycetaceae bacterium | reverse complement strand
TATCAACAATCATCGGTTTTAACTCCGGAACTTCAGGAACGGGATCCAGGAAACCGGCTGCTGGCCAGAGGGCCACGGTTCCGGGCCGACGCCGAAGTCGTCCGCGACATCGCGCTTTCGGCCGCAGGTTTGATCACTCACAAAACCGGAGGTGCGGCGATCATTCCGCCCGTGCCGCAGAATGTACTCGATTATAATTTCGTTTACCCGACATACTGGACACCGGCAACGGGCCCCGAGCGATACCGTCGTACAGTTTATGGATTCCGCAAACGATCGATGCCGGATCCGGTGTTGTCGAATTTCGACGCTCCTAACGGCGACGTTGCGTGCGTACGGCGCGTGCGATCCAACACTCCACTGGCGGCATTAACCGGATTGAATGAAACCGTGTTTGTTGAAGCGGCCCGGGCACTGGCTCTGCGAGTGCTGACGGAATCGGCGGGGCATGACGACGGGGCTCGTGCGCGGTACGCCTTTTTGTTGTGCACATCCCGGGCACCAACGGAGGCCGAACAACAGGAAGTTCTGGACCTGCTGAAATCCCAGCGTCAACGGTTTGCGGATGGCTGGTTGAATCCGCGCGAAGTCGCAACAGGAGATCCTGCAAAATTGCCTGAACTACCAGAAGGAGCAACCCCGCAGGATGCGGGCGCATGGACGCTGGTCTCCCGTGTGCTCCTCAATCTCGACGAGACGCTGTCGAAATATTGAGACCACTGTTTCTCGCGATTTGATTCGACGCACAGAATTGCAGTCGCGGACTTGCATGAAACTATCGTGATCCGCGACACTCCGCGGGCTGAAGGGAGGATCGCGATTATGAAGAATGTGCTGGCAGTGGTATTGGCGGGCGGGAAAGGATCCCGACTGGATCCTTTAACCCGGGACCGCAGTAAACCGGCCGTACCATTTGGCGGATGCTTCCGCATTATAGATTTCACACTCTCGAATTGCCTCAACAGCGGCATTCGAAAAATTCTGGTGGTGACGCAGTACAAGGCGGCCAGCCTCGAACGGCACATTGAACACGGCTGGCATTTCCTGCCCGCAGAACTCGGCGAATTCGTCAGCGTGCGTCCTCCCGAGCAGCGGATTGACGAAAACTGGTATTTGGGCACGGCCGATGCGATCTACCAGAACATTTATACGATTGAGAAGGTGCAGCCGAAATACATTGTGATCCTGAGCGGTGATCACATTTATCGTATGGACTACTCGCAGTTTGTCCGGGAGCACATCGCGTCGAAGGCCGACGCAAGCATCGCCTGCCTGCCAGTGCCTCTTGAAGAAGGCCGCCGTTTTGGGGTGATGCAGGTTGATGACGATCAACGCATCGTCCAGTTTCGTGAGAAGCCGACAGATCCGGATCCGATGCCCGGCGATCCGGAACGGTGTCTGGCATCGATGGGCATCTATGTGTTCAACATCGACTTTTTGTTCGACCGATTGTGCAGTGATGCCAACGACCCATCCAGCAATCGTGATTTCGGGAAAGATATCATTCCTTCCATGATCGCTTCGGCAAACATCAGGGCCTGGACATTTCACGACGAAGAGACCGGCAAACCGGCCTACTGGCGTGACGTCGGTACTCTGGATTCTTACTACGAAGCGAATATGGACCTTATCTCCGTCGAACCCGAACTCAATCTGTACGATGAAGACTGGCCCATTCGAACCTGGCAGCCCCCGCTGCCGCCTCCCAAGTTTGTGTTTAACGACCGGAACCATGCGCCTCCACGAGTTGGCAGTGCCGCGGACAGCATGGTCTGTTCCGGATCTATAATTTCCGGGGGGCGAGTGGAACGCTGTATTCTTTCGCCGCTGGTGCGAGTACACAGTTACGCCACGGTCCGCGATTCGATTCTGTTTGAAGGCGTGGATGTCGGCCGCAACTGCCGAATCGAACGTACGATCATTGACAAAGGGGTTCGAATTCCCCCCGGTGTGGAGATCGGGATTGATCATGCTGCTGACCTGGCCAGAGGGCTGACAGTGTCTGCAGGTGGAGTTGTCGCAGTTGCCCGAAATGTGAGATTTTGACTTTCACAAAGGCAGTTCACGCCGATATCGTTCAAGTGGAATGCCGGATTTTAATGTGTTCCAGGCAAATTTTTCCCGGGACCATTCGTATCACCGTGTCGAGACTGTTGAAACAACCGACGGCAGGATATGCTGTATGGACCAGCCAATTATGAACGCCTTTCTATTCACTCGATCCACGTCCGTGGTGGCACCGGAAAGCCCCCTCAATGTCAGACTTTGAAGAACGATTACAACGTGCCATTCAACGCGGGCAGCAGGCGCGGATGGCGGATCATGCGTCCGCAGAGGCTGATGCCGCGTCTGAGGACGAACTGCGGATGAAACATTCTCAGCTCCGGAGCGAACTGACGGAACATATTGAAGGTTGCCTCCAGAAACTTTGCGAACATTTTCCAGGGTTCGACTACAGCACCGTCCTCAACGAAAAAGGCTGGGGGGCCAGAATTACGCGGGACGACATCAAATTAGGGCGAGGAACGGCAAAAAATGAGTACAGCCGCCTTGAAATCCTTGTCCGACCGTTTTCCGAAATGCACATCCTCGAACTCGCGACCAAAGGGACGCTCCGGAACCGCGAATCACTCAATCGAAGCAATTACCGATTTCTGAAAGAGGCGGAGTTGCCGGAACTGAAACAAATGGTCGATGGCATCGTCCTTGAATTCGCTGAAC
>JAGQQS010000481.1 GCA_020426105.1 Planctomycetaceae bacterium | reverse complement strand
GCGCTCGCATTCGCTCGCTGGTCCCCCCCTACCTTCCGCCGATTCACAAGTCTTGACACCCACTGCTTCAAAGCTGCACGGTCTCCCAGGGACTCGTGGCCTCGTCCACTACGGTAAATTCGTTTCTGTGAAAGGTTGGCGTGTCACGTCCGATAGCCCCCTGATTTTGAGGATCCTCCTGGCCCGCCATGTGGTCCATGCCGACCGCGCGATTCCGGGGCATTTCTCAAGGCCAAATACGGGTTTTCTCCGGACGCAGAAATCTGGTACGCTATGACAGCGGCGAAGCCTGATTCAGTGCCGCCGCGGCAGTCGGGGATTGACTGTCGGCTTCAATTTATTGTCATGGAAGACATGCGATGTCAAACCGTCCACGGCTCTCACTGCACGATCCTGGAATTCCATTGACGCGCGGTCCTCTGATGCAGTTTGCAGACGATCCGATTGCGTGCATGCGTCGTCTGAACAGCGAACATGGTGATCTCGCGGTGCTTGAAGAAAACGACCAGCGACTGGTGTTTGTGTTTTCTCCGGATCTCAACCGCGAAGTACTTTCGAATTCTCAGGTGTATGAGTCGCGATTTTTTGCCGTGCGCGGGAATCGAAATTCGGCACAGCGTCGCGTGACCTCAGGTTTGCTCAGCCAGAATGGGGCAGAACATCGCGATGCGCGAAGAATGATGAAGGACGTGTTTTCGAAGAAGATCCTGCCCGACTATCACCCCACCATTTGTCAACTCGCGAGTGAGTTGACTGACAGCTGGACGATCGGCAAATCCGTTGACCTGAATTCCGAAATGGTTCAGTTCATGTTGAAGATGACAGCCGCACTTCTTTTCGGTGTAGACGATGCAGAATTTGCGTATCGACTGGGGGCATTGATTGACCGCTGGGTTCATCGCAATCACGAAATCGGTATGGGAGCGTTAGTGTCTTCACCGACATTTGCGCGTGGATATGACGACCTGCTGGTTCAGGCCGAAGAACTGGAACAATCCGTTCAGGAAATGTTCCAGACGCATCGCGGCACTCAGCACAATCGACTGAATATCCTCAGCCTGCTGTTTGAAGCACAGAAATCACAGGAACAACTCACGGATAACAAACTGATCGGCCATGCCACGCTGCTGTTTGCCGCTGCGCACCTGACAACGGCCCATACCTTCAGCTGGACATTGTTTCTGCTGTCGCAGCATCCTGAAGTTTTGAGAAAACTTCAGGCGGAGCTGATACGTAATGTATCCGGAGACGTTCCGGGGCTCGAAGAGCTGGATCGGCTGCCCTATCTGGACGCCGTCATTAAAGAAAGCATGCGTGTGCTGCCGGCGTCGTCGTATTCACAACGTGTGGCGGTGGAGCCAACTTCGCTGGGACCTGTGCGCATGAATCCAGGAACTCCTGTGATCTTCAGTCAATATATTACACATCACCGTGCAGATCTGTTCGAGGATCCTGATCGTTTTATCCCGGAGCGCTGGGCCACGATCACGCCATCACCTTACGAATATCTGCCCTTCGGAGCAGGACCGAGAATGTGTATCGGAGCACCGCTGGCCATGGCAGAAATTCGCACAGCGCTGACGGTCATGCTCAAACGTTTTAACTTTCAGATTAAGCCCATGAGCACTGTGAATGGGCACGTTATTTCGACGATGTTGGGCCCCACGAGCACCATTCCGGCGACTTTGCTGCCACACGATCAACTGCCGCAGAGTACTCCGGTGGCGGGATCAATCCACAATCTGATTCGTCTTCCGGACGCGGTTCGGGAAATTCCGGTACCGATCGCGGCGTAGGAGAGTGTGATGTTTCAAATCACGTGGCGCGATGCCGCCGCATGGAGGCAACAAGCGGGCGATCAGCATCTGCCTGCGCCCCCTGCCGATCCGGCAGTGTCGGCTGCGGGGCTGCTCTGCTGGGAAGAGCATTGCGTGGAGTGCTCGATGCCTCAATGCTACGCAACCTGCGCCTTATACGTGGCGCGACGGGACGGGAAATGCGCACGGTTTGCGTATGGGATTTTGCCGAATCGCGAGGTGCAGGGACTTTTCAGCTTCGGGGCTGACATTACGTTTCGACGCTGGGCGAAACTTCAGACGGCATGGCCTCAGGAACTGGCGCTGCTCGATACACGGATGCTGCGAGCACAGACCTCGCTGCTTGATCGAACTGAAACAATGATCAGCGGCATGGCAGAACTTCTGAACCGCTGGTCGCCAAAAAGACGACTGAATGGAGCATTTACTCAGGCACGACGGACACTGCTGAAGCAGCAATCCCGATGGCTGGCCCGCCGCAGTCTGCAGCCGCATGCGTTCTTCATAAAATGTTATTCACCGGAACCGACAGCGTTTCGCATTCAGATTGAACTTGTCACCGACGTGCCCGTATTCCGCGCCAGTCTGCAGATCGTACCTGGCTGGAATGAGCATTATCTTGACGCTGCAGAACTTATAGCGCTCGCTGCCGGTAAACCCGGACTCCTGCGGTTGTCCATCGAAAATGATCGAGAAGTCCGCATCGTGTTTACATGGCTGGATTTTGTAAGACTGCGGGACGGGCTCACTTCCGTTTCGCAGTTCAACCGAAAGCCTGCGGCGATCACGGCTGATTCCGGCGGTCCCCGGCCTGCATCAAAAATTAAATGTGTTGCCTGGGACCTGGACAACACGTTGTGGCGCGGTGTCATTGGGGACGCAGGCGAATCCGGAGTAGATCCGGACAGCAATATGCTTGAACTGGTTCAGCGTCTGGATGAACGCGGAATTCTGCAGACGATCGTCAGCAAGAATCATCACGACACCGCGTGGCCGAAAATTGAACAGCTGGGGCTTGCTGATTATTTTTTGTATCCTGCGATTCACTGGGGCCCCAAGAGTCGCAGTGTTCAGCAGATCGCCGATGAACTGAATATCAATGTGGATACATTTGCCGTGATAGATGACTCTCCCTTCGAACGGCATGAAATCACGAATCTGCTGCCACAGGTGAGAGTCTTTGATCCGGCGCAGGGGCTTTCAATTCTGGAGGATCAGGCATTTGACGTTCCAGTGAGTGACGAGTCGCGCACGCGGCGTCTGAAATATCTGACTGACGCCCGACGCAAACGTGTGCATCAGTCCTGGCGTGGTGACTACGCTGAATTTCTGAAGAGCTGCCATATTGTACTGCAGATCCGGCATCCGCAGCCGACCGATCATTCCCGCTGTATTGAGCTTCTGCAGCGCAGCAATCAATTTAATCTTTCCGGGCGAAGTTATGAGGCGCATGACTTCCACGGACTGCTCAATTCAGCGCAGCACGATTGCTTCTGTTTCGAAGTTGGCGATGATTTTGGCGGATACGGAATCGTGGGGTTTGCGGCCTTTGAAGCCGCGGAAGACGGGCCGCAGCTGGTCGATTTCGTGTTGTCCTGTCGTGTGGCACAAAAGATGATTGAGGCTACGTTCCTGAAATGGTATGCGCTCCGCCAGCAACGACAGAATCAGCAGCAGTTGCGCGCCCGCTTGCGGGTAACATCGCGGAATGCGCCGCTGCGTGAGGTGCTGGATCAGCTGGGCTTCGTCTGCCTGACTTCCGAAGCGGATCGCCAATTGCTTGAGTTGCGATTTGAGAGTGAGATCATTGTGCCGGATGTAATCCGCGTCGATGATCAAGCCTGTGCCGTGGATTTCAGTGAACGAGTGGCTGCATGAGTCATGCATCGGGGATGATCATTGTCAACGCGGACGATTTTGGCTACTCGAAAGTCATCAATCGGGCCATCATGACCTGCCTTGATCGCGGCCTGATTTCAAGCACAACGATTATGGCCAACATGCCAGGTTTCGAAGAGGCCTGCGAACTTGCGATTTCCAGCCGCTACACGGATTGCGTTGGTATTCATCTGAATCTCACGGAAGGCCGGCCCTTGTTACCGGACCTTCAGCACAATTCGTCGCTGTGTGACGCCTCCGGACAGTTCAGGCGTTTTCGGCCTCGCATGTTATCCAAATCGGATCGCGGCATGATTGCGGCAGAAGTCGAAGCACAGATTTTACGATGTCGCCGTGCAGGACTGCAGTTGACTCATGCCGATTCGCATCAGCATGTCCACAATGAACCGCTGGTATTGATGGCGATTCAACCCGTGCTTACACGACTTGGCATCCGGAATCTCAGAATCTCCCGCAACATGGATCCTCTGCCGGTGCTCTCGCCAAAGCGACTTGCCAAAGAAGCGCTTAACCGCTGGATTTCCATTCTGGGTTTCCGCCGCACGAATTTCTTTGGCACGGTGGCAAATTTCCAGGCATTCCGGGCAGCAAATCGACTGTCAGACTGCTCGTTCGAAATCATGACGCATCCCTTCATCAGCGACGATGGGGCGTTGACTGACCATGTCGACGATTTGCCTCTGGCCGATCGGCTGGAGCTCGCATTCAAGGGCTTAAAGCTGTCCAGCTACGCAGTGTCGTCGGAATAACGCGAAGGCAGGAGTAAAACGGTCCGAGGCTACCATTTTAAAATCACCTTGGCGGCCTGGCCTGACTTCATTGCCTCAAAGCCCTGCTCGAATTCTGTATAGGGAAGTCGATGTGTAATGACCGGGCTGATATCAAGGCCGCTTTGCAGCATCACGGTCATTTTATACCAGGTCTCATACATCTCACGACCATAGATGCCGTGGATCGTGAGCATATTGAAGACGACCGTGTTCCAGTCGATGGCGATATCTTCCGTCGGAATTCCGAGCATCGCGATCTTACCGCCATGGGCCATATTCTTCAGCATGCTCCGGAACGCTGAGGGATTGCCGGACATTTCCAGTCCGACGTCAAAGCCCTCTGCCATCCCCAGCTCACGCTGCACATCATCAAGAGTTTCTGACTGGACGTTGACCGTGCGAGTGGCTCCCATTTTTTGGGCGAGGTTCAATCTCCACGGATTGACATCCGTAACGACAACAAAACGCGCGCCCGCATGTCGCACGACGGCGGCGGCCATCAAACCAATCGGACCGGCCCCCGTGATCAGCACATCCTCTCCCAAGACCGGAAATGCCAGAGCGGTATGCACGGCATTCCCGAACGGATCAAAGATTGAGGCGATATCCCGATCGATTGAGTCATGATGATGCCAGACGTTCGTCATAGGCAATGCAAGATACTCTGCAAACGCGCCGGGACGATTCACGCCGATTCCCTGGGTCTTTGCACAAAGATGGCGCCGTCCCGCCAGACAGTTTCGGCAGCGACCGCAGACCACGTGACCTTCACCGCTCACAATTTCACCCGGATGAAAATCGACCACATTGGCCCCGACCGAAACGACCTCGCCAACAAACTCGTGCCCTACAACCATCGGCACGGGGATCGTTTTCTGCGCCCACGCATCCCAGTTATAGATGTGCACATCGGTCCCGCAAATCCCAGTGCGATCGACGCGAATCAATACGTCGTTGAGACCAACGGCGGGCTCAGGAACATCTTCCAGCCAGAGTCCCTGTTCCGAATAACGCTTTACCAGTGCTTTCACGGCGGCTGCCTGTCCCTTTTTGTGTGTTATTCCTGACGTGACTTTTAGCCGATGAATCGATGGCAGAACTGTCCACAGCTGGCAGTGACACCTTCAGGGGGTCGAAACAGAGGCAGGAATCTCAGCCCGTTTCAAAGCCTCATCCCCCACGAATCGCTTGAGCCGAATGCGGCGAAAGTGGACCACCGAACCTTCGCTCTGTAACGCAATACTGCCGGTACTTGGATTAGCACCCGTTACCTCACCTGCTTTCCGGCCATTCACCTCGACACTTAAATGTCCGTCCTTTCTGCTCAGGATGCGCACTTCGTTCCAGGTGTCCACAGGGCGGGCCAGATCGTTTTCCAGTTCGCTCGACTGGTCACTCGTAGCGTCACCGCTGGGAAACACGCTGCCCGCTTTCGGCTGATGCAACTGCACCTGCATCG
>JAGQQS010000480.1 GCA_020426105.1 Planctomycetaceae bacterium | reverse complement strand
GATATCCCCAACTCCCGGCCCGTTTAAGAGTTGTGTATTCAGTTCCTCGTTAAACTGGACATGCC
The DNA here is from genome assembly GCA_020426105.1 of Planctomycetaceae bacterium. Taxonomy (GTDB): domain Bacteria; phylum Planctomycetota; class Planctomycetia; order Planctomycetales; family Planctomycetaceae; genus SXXK01. The sequence continues at coordinate 2,127 of JAGQQS010000480.1, read as the reverse complement.
TGAACCCACCCAATGCAGTCCAGCGGCTTCCCATGCGGCGGCGCAGATTGAGTTCCGTATTCATCAGGCTGAGCGAATAGTGACTGGAAATATCCCGTCCACCGGTGATGAAGGTTGGAGGATTATTGTGGATGATCAGCGGATTGCCATTCAGCCGCGAAGACTGCGTGTCGCTCCAGGAATCGACACCGAAAAATCGCAGCTCAAGGTCATTTTTGGTTTGGAACGTGCGGTGTTGAATCAGACTAACATCGACACCGGTTCCCCAGCCAGGATTGAAATCGTCCGCGTTGACTCCACTGCCGGCGACTGCCGGGTCTGAGAACAGCAGCTGCCCATCCGGACGTCCACGATGAAGAAACATCGCACCGGCACGAAAAGTCCATTCCCGGCAGGGATCGCAACAGTAGTTGGAAACACACTGGCAAGTGGGCTGAACGACGGCCGTAGCACAGCCGACGGGGGCGTCGAAAATCTGATTGGGGGTTGGCGCCGGAGCAAACATGGCCGGTTCTACCTGGGATTCAACAACATCCTGTTCAGCAGAACAGGGTTCGATGACATGCGTCATTTGTGACGCGGGCAGGCAGGTCTGCCGTTGCTGGGGGCGAGACGAGAATATTTGTGGCAAGTCGGGGCTGCGAGGAATCACAGCATGATGTTGAGCCACTGCGGTGGAAGCGGAAAGGCAGCTTGCTGTTAGAATAGCAAGAATCTGGGGGACGTATTTGGAAAACATTCAAGACCTCCGTTGCCGCCGCCTTCAGGTCGGACTCGCACCAGAATCAACCATGATTCCTGGAATCTGACCACGCTGTGAATCCATCGTATCAGCGCACTACTTCGGGTGACCTGTACGCCGGCATGCAGCAGAATTTGCCAGATTGTGTCTGCGAGTCGCAACTCACGCCGAGTAACACAGCCTTGCGGTGTGCGTACGTTTGTCGGACTGTTTCTGTTGTGCGACGCAGGAAGTTCCTGCGGTGACCGCGGGGTCGGAATCGATCCTGTGTCAACAAAAATCCGTCCAATTTTCGGTTCTGCCTGCAAAGTGTGATAGGTTCAACGCGTTCATGTCAGACAAGGGGGGGCCGGAACCAATCGCCAAACGGGTGCTGCGCACCATTGGTTCCCGCCCCCTTTTCTGAGCCCCTCCTTTTTGCGAGCCGTGTGGCACGTTTTACAACTCAGGATTCACATGATCCACTTCAGCTCCCCCAACAGAATCAACGCGGCAATCGATCGAATCAAATCTGTGTTTGTGGCGGATCGCGAAAATGTGTTGCGGCGCGTTCACAGTCGATCACGCAGGATCACGACGACAGAATCGCTGGAGACTCGCGCGCTGCTGGCTGTAACACCGGTCGTGGCCATCAGTGCGCCGAGCGATGCGTTTATCGGTTCAGCGGTCAACCTGACGGTATCGTTTGATAATGCGGGTTCCGGTAGTGAAACAGGTTACGGTCCGATCATCGATGTTGTCGTGCCAGTGAACGGAACAGATGGCGGAGCATCGCCGGATGGTTTGAATACAGCAGGTCCAGCCACCTATCTGGGGACGCCAATTACGACTATTGAACTGACATTTCCCAACGGAGGTGGCGGAACAGGTTCGGTCAATCATCCGTTCTTCAAAGACAGCTCGGGGAATCCGCTGGTGGTGACCGGGAACACGGGTGACAAACTTGTAGTCATGCAATTGCCGTTTGGTTCGTTTACTCCGGATCAGCCTGCAGCGGCCGTCAATTTGCCGCTCACAATGTCAAATCTGGCCGACCTCAACGTACCGCTGACCATTCGAACTCGGTCCGGATTTCAATATGGGGTTGATCCGCTTGACAACCCCGGCAGCGATCCGTCGCTCGTGAGCGATTCGCCGTCGAACAGCAGCACGTGGTCCGTGTCGCAGGCAGTGAATCCGATATTGACGCGACTCACGAAACAGAATCTTGCGCCGGAGAGCGAAACGGCAACCGGTCCCAATTTTCCGCGTCAGTACCAGATCGTCGTCGAAGTTGCGCAGGGGCAGACGATCACAAACTTTGACGTATCGGATCTGTTGCCTCCTGAGATCGTTTATCTGGGCAATGGCAGTTTAAATGTGTCTCCCTCATTGTCGCCCGTCAT
>JAGQQS010000479.1 GCA_020426105.1 Planctomycetaceae bacterium | reverse complement strand
GAAGGCAACCGCATGAATGAAAAATCATGGGCCAGCCTGGCGCCGTTGCTGGATCATCGTCGCTATGTCGAATCAATCGTGGCTGGCATTACGATCGCCGCCCATCCGGATTTTCGTTGTGCGGTGACGATGAACGAAGACGAATCTACCTTCGAAATCCCCGATTATATCATGAGTCGCCTTCAGCCGACGCTGACTCTGGGACATCCGGCGCGGGAAGATGAATTGGCAATTCTGAAATACCATCTGCCATTCGCTGATGATCAAATGCTGAATCTGACCGTCGACTTTCTGCAGGAGTCACATTCGCTCAATCTGGATTTCTCAACTCGAGACGGCATCAACATCATGCGTTTTGCGCTCAAGCGAATGGCACAGGATCCGACTCATCCCGTCGCGCGTGATGACGCATGGCGAGAATCTCTGGAAAAATGCCTGGGAGAAGATGCAACTGACCTGAAGGCTCTGGCAAGTCGCAAGAGTCAGTCACTGGGTGGCAACATCGTTCCTATGGGACTCGGAGACTTCTTCTTCTCGCCGGATGATCCACTGCATCCGGACGCCGATTTTGGTGAGTTTGATGATGACGATGATGATGACGACGACGATGACATGGACGACGAACCGGGCGCGGATGAAGGCCGTCGCTGAAGTCATATCCCAGGTATTTTTCGGCGGGTGATATGCAGCCACGGGATCTCGATATTCCGTGGCGTGAATGTGGCAGGTTGCGGCAATCTTCCACTTTCCAAGCGACCAAAAAACACCTCGCCGAATTTGCATAAATCAGGTATAGTGATTTCCGGCTGGTGCTCCGTCAAAAAAAGAATTCTGGGTAGTGGACGAGGCCACGAGTCCCCCGGCTGTAAAGGACACGTTGCCTCGTCTACGACGATAGGTATGAGGGACTCGTTGCCTCGTCCACTACGATTGGTATGGTGTTCTTGAATAATGTTTGGGCCTGGTAAAGCATTCACGGAGGTAGCAGCGATGAAGAACGCTGCGGTATGTTTTTGTTCTTTCCTGCTTGGCGGTTGTTTCGTTCTGTGGCTGCAAAGCGGCTCGTCCCCAGTCTCAGTGGCAGCGGCACAGCCCCCCGACGCGAAAGCGACATCGCGACTGGCGGTACCTCGCGCTGCGATTCAGGGAGACCTGTTCAGCTCATCTGCAGACCAGTCGCTTGCTCAGGATGCGCTCAGCCTGATTGCTCCACCGCGTGTCTATGATGCAAACGGCCTGGCTCCCGACGAAGCGGTTTCCGCATTTGTGTATGAAGCAAACAACCGAAGTGTGACCAACATCGCCACGAGAATCGGGGCTGCTCGCGGATTGTTTGGAGAAAACCGCACAGCCGATTCGGGATCGGGTTTCATTCTCGACCGCACCGGCCATATTTTAACTAACAATCACGTGATCGAGGGGGCTCAAAGAATTCTTGTGACCCTGCATGACGGGCAGGAGCATGAAGGCGAACTGGTCGGAGCAGATCCCATCAACGATATGGCCGTGGTCAAAATTCAGGCGGCACCGGAAGATCTGATCCCGGTCCGCTTTGCCGATTCTTCAAACCTGAAAGTCGGAATGAAGGTCTTCGCGATTGGTAATCCATTCGGGCTGGAACGAAGTATGACCACCGGCATCATATCAAGCCTGGATCGCACGCTCCCCGTTACTTTGGCGCGCTCAATCAAGTCAGTGATTCAGATTGATGCGGCGATCAATCCTGGGAACTCGGGCGGTCCGCTGCTGAATTCTCATGGCGAGGTGATAGGCATCAACACGGCGATCGCCAGTAAGACCGGTCAGAATTCAGGGATCGGCTTCGCGATTCCGTCCAATCTGGTGGCTCGGATCGTTCCCGAGTTGATTGAGCATGGTCGCTTTATTCGACCTGAGTTTGGCATTGACGAAGTGGCACGGACGGAAAACGGACTTCGGATCGAGTCACTGGCAGTGGATGGCCCGGCGGCCAAAGCCGGTCTCAGAGGACCGGAAATTCGCCGTACGCGACGCGGATTCGTTACGTTTGAAACGCGCGACATCAGTCGCGCTGATGTGATTGTGGGCGTTAATGGCAAGAAGACACTGAAGCCCGATGAGTTCCTGTCTGAAGTTGAAAGTCACCGCCCGGGTGACAGGATTTCAATCGAAGTTCTGCGCGACGGTAAAGTGATTTCCGTGCAGATCGTATTGAAGTAACTGAGACGCCAATGACGGACGTGCATTCGGCCGCACAGCGATCATTCAACATGTCGCGAATTGGCTCGCGGGACACAAAGCCCGAAATGATCGTACGCTCCATTGTGCATCAGATGGGATTTCGTTTTCGTCTGCATCGCCGCGACCTGCCCGGGAAACCGGACATTGTCATGTCGTCCCGCCATAAGATCATTTTCGTCCATGGCTGCTTCTGGCATTCCCATCACTGTCGGTACGGACGAGTCACGCCGGCGACGAATTCGGAATTCTGGAAATCCAAACGGGGCGGCAACAAAGTGCGCGACCGGCGGCATCTCAGACGCCTCCGAGAAGACGGCTGGCAGGTCCTTGTGGTCTGGGAATGCTGGACGAAGCGAATTGACGACGTCCTGATTCCCCGGCTTCAGGCGTTTTTGAATGAGTAAAAGTGTGTGGCCGTTGCGTGGTGATCCAGCCGTATAGTCCGCCGCAGAGGACAATACTGTGAAGGATTCGTATTGTCAGGTGTACTCTGGCGTCATGGTGTCTCCCCAAACGGCTCAGTCCGTGCAACATGCGATATTGCGTCTTCAGCAGCGATTTTGAGGGAGAGACAATCGTTGTGGAGCAATCTTTGCAGTTGCGGAATTGCTTGATCAGCAGAAGCCCCAATGCTCGATAGTGCATCAACTGCTGCTATTCTTACAACAATCGACTCGTCATTCAGGCACGCCAACAGCAACTGTTCAGTCAGGTCGGTTCGGATCCCTAGATTCTTTAACGCATGGATGGCACTGATGCGGATGTCCACATTTGGTGAATTCAAATGGTTCTTGAGTAAAGGAATGATCTCAGACGCAACGGGTTGCAACCTCTGCCACTCCCACGGATTCGATGAATCTCTGATGAACGCTTCCGAGCGAACTTGCTCCGTTGCTTGATCAAGATCAATCAACTTCGGAGCCCTGTCACCAAGTATTCTCTGTACTTCCTTCCAAGTCACGTGTAGCCGAAGGAGTGTAGATTCGTCAATGCCGCGAATTGCTTCTACGCACGAGGAGTCCTGCGAGTCCAGTGAAGCCAACGTCAGAGCGCATTCGATGCAGAAATCGGAACCCCGATGCAGAGGAAGCTCCAATTTCAACTGATTTCTCAGCAAATTCAACCTTAGCATACCTTGAGTCGGAACTCGCCTAAATGCGCGTACTGCTTCGGCCCGATGATCACGAAATCGCACGCCCATCGCACCATATCGCGGCACATTGGTAGGTTCTGAGATTGTCTTCGTGAGGAACTCCGCCGCCACGTCGTCGTCCTGGAACAATTGCAGCACTACAGCGGCAGCACAGATTCGCACAAGTTTTGGCTTGCAACTCTCTTCAATACTCGTGCTATCAAACAGTAATTCGCGGATCTTTCTATCAATGAATTGTTTTGAATCATCATCGAATGATTCGCAGCGACAAACTGCTTCGCAGAGGTCGGATGGATCTAGTGATGATTCATCGAATGAGGACGTGTAAAGAAGTTTTAAGAGTCGATCAGCTATACGCTCCGGAAGCAATCTGTACGTTAAAAGCGAATGTATTGCGACCCCGCGCGATGATACCTCTCCAAGGCTAATTTCGACGGACTCCGAATCACCGAGGCGATTGGTCGCCAATATCGGATCTTTGTTGTTTGACAGAAATATTGTGAGAGCCCGCTTGCGGATGTACCCAACTGGATGGGAATTTGCCATGTCACGTATTCGGTCAGCAACAGCTGGTTCCGGTCGGAATTCAAACACATCAAGAAGTGCATTGAGCTTCTCAGTATTTCCGCTGAACTCGGCTGTCGAGTCGTCGCCGAAGTAATATTCCACCAACCCACGTTGCAACTCCGTGACTCGAAGCTTCTCGCCGGCATTTGCCTTTGCCAATACCCGCAAAATCAGATCCTTATTCGAATCGGTTTCCGAGTCGTACATCTTGATCAAGATTTCCGCCAATGGGCGGACGAATCGCCCTTGTCGAGGACAACACATTCCATGACCGCTGGGGGAAGTAGTACCTCCTAGCCTGTCAAGAAACATGAAACATTCTTCCCGATTAATTTCGTCAAGGTCAGGCAGTGCCATCGCCAGTTCAGGCATGGCATCCGCGAGCATCGCTCCTAAGAGTTCCTGCTCTTTCCCGGCAGGAAACGATGGTTCGTCATTCTCTTTCGGATACAATACTCGATGACTGAGTGAGCTAGCCGCTGGGCCCATTGAGATCAGTGAATCCATTGCAGCCACATCACCGGCTTGCCAACGCAGCCATAATGTGTCAATTTGCTGGCATGGCGCTAAGGCAGTCGTTTGACCGACCGCAACCATGAAACACCAAATCAGATTCAACATGTTATTGCCCCTCTTGAAGCGGTTCCCAAAATCCGTTGCACGAAATCGTACAATCCTTCGACGATGTCAAACAACGTTCTAAAGAATTTGAGTTCGAAACGACTGCTTGAAATCACTTGCTATCATGGTGTTTAGAAAACTGACGTTTCCTGTTTTGTCCATCCACACTAAGAAGATTCCCAAAGTACCATGCACTTGACAATAGAAACGGCGGGGTTTATAGTGCATTCATGCAAACGACGTCAATGCTTTTTGAAGGAGAATGGCCGTGCCGCGGGTCAATCGGCGAGAGATTTTTGCGGGTGATGAGATTCAGGCATTTCATTTAATCAATAGATGTGTC
>JAGQQS010000478.1 GCA_020426105.1 Planctomycetaceae bacterium | reverse complement strand
CTCATGGGAGGCGACTGCCTGAACGTGGGATGCGTTCCGTCCAAAGGCGTGATCAGTGCAGCTCGAGCGGCAGCGGCCGTTCGCCACGCCAGTGAATTTGGAGTCAGGGTCTCGGAAGGTGTCCACATCGACTTCGCTGCGGCCATGCAACGGATGCGCAGGCTGCGAGCCCGCATCAGTCCGAATGATTCAGCAACACGATTTCGTGAACTGGGTGTGGACGTATATTTCGGCGAGGCTCGTTTCGTCAGCTCGGACACGATCGACGTCAATGGCACGAAGCTGAATTTCAAACGCGCCGTGATCGCCACCGGTGCTCGTGCGTCGGCGCCTCCGATCAGCGGATTGGAGGCGGTCAACTATTTGACCAATGAAACGCTGTTCTCGCTAACCGAGCTTCCACGTCGTTTCGGCATCATCGGCGGCGGACCGATTGGTTGCGAAATGGCTCAGTCGTTCGCTCGATTTGGTTCTGACGTTTTCCTCGTGGAGTCCGAGCCAGGCATCCTGCCACGCGAAGATCGTGATGCTGCTGAGATCGTCCAGGCGTCGATGAAACGGGACGGAGTCCGTGTGCTGTGCGGTGGCAACAATCTGAAGTTCAGAAACGAAGATGGTTCGCGGCTGAGTGTCGAATCCTGCGGTAAGACATACGACGAAGCCGTTGATCAGATCCTGATTTCTGTCGGACGAACGCCGAACATTGAAGGGCTGAATCTGGAAGCCGTGGGCGTCGCATATCATAAGCGCGGCGTCACTGTAAATGACAACATGCAGACTACAAACCCGATGATCTACGCGGCGGGTGACGTGTGTTCGCCGTTCCAGTTCACTCACTCAGCCGACTTCATGGCTCGCATTGTTATCCAGAATGCGCTGTTCAGAGGTCGCAAGAAGTCGTCGTTGCTCGTTATCCCCTGGTGCACATACACCAGTCCTGAGATTGCACACGTGGGTTTGTACGAACATCAGGCGAAAGAGCAGAACATCGCGATCGACACATACACGCAGAAATTTCACGACGTCGATCGAGCGATTCTGGATGGTGAAGACGACGGCTTTGTCAAAGTCCATGTCAGAAAAGGAACTGACAGGATTGTCGGTGCCACCATCGTCGCCGCTCATGCCGGCGACATGATTTCCGAGATTACGCTCGCGATGACTCACGGCCTCGGCCTTGGCATGATCGGCAGCACGATTCATCCCTATCCCACGCAGGCCGAAGCCATCCGCCGACTTGGTGATCAGTACAGCAGAACTCGGCTGACACCATTTGTGAAGTTCCTTTTCCGGAAGTGGTTGGCATGGACGCGATAAGTGTGATCTGTGTTTGTTCGAGACTGGCAAAGAAGCGGCCGAAACTGCCAGACGCGTCGATGTTTCCATGAATTCAGATGGCTGGTACACTCCTCGACGAGTAGCTCCGGGATTTTGAATACCTCGCCTGAAATAGACAGGTTGCATCGATATGAAACGAATTGGAATTCTGACAGCGGGTGGCGACACTCCTGCGCTCAACGCCACAATTTATGGTGCCGTCGAACGCGCCAATGCGCTTAAAGTTGAAATCGTTGGGTTGCAGCGGGGCTATGCCGGATTACTCGACAGCCGTGGGCCACATGTTCATCTCAACCCGCTGTTTACGGCAATTCCGGAACTGGATCCCTGCAAGGGGGGCACGCTGCTGGGATCGTCACGAACCTATCTGGATGAAACGCACAAAGACCGCATCGAGCTTGTGGCCACACATGTGAAAAAGCTGCAGCTTGACGGCCTGATTTGCATTGGCGGAGACGGCACCATTAACGGCATGCAGCCGATTGCCGATATCCTGCCCTGTGTTCTGGCACCGAAGACAATCGATAATGATCTCGGACTGAACTACATCGATGAAGCAAATGAATGGATTCGCAGGCCGACAGACACCAATCCGGGATATTGCGAGGAACTGCGGCGGTCGCGCGACGAAATGGAACTTGAAGATATCATTAACTACGCAACGCCCGGATATGCGACCGCCGTGTATGCCGTCGCGCAGAGTCTTGAACGCCTGCGGACGACAGCCGAGAGTCATCGTCGTGTGGCGATCGTGGAGGTGATGGGACGCCAATCGGGTTATATCGCACTGGGTGCGGCTTATGCTCAGCCAGACATCATTCTGATTCCGGAATCGCCGCTGAACCTTGAACAACTGACTGCACGCATCGTGCAGTTGTACGAGCTCCAACAGCACGTCGTGATCGTCGTGGGTGAAGGAGTGCGCGACGCGAACGGGATGGAACTGGGGGCGACAATGCCGACGTTTGATCCTGCTGGAAACGTGCGTTACAGCGGAGCGGCGGATGCGATTGGTCAGATGTTAACGAAGTCGCTGGGTGAGCATATTTTCTCCGAGATGCGGGCCTTCGAACCGGCATCGTCGCCGATGTTCATTCGAAAAATCGGCCATACCCAACGCGGCGGACGACCAATTCTGTTTGATCGGTTTTATGCATCTCAGCTGGGTGGGAAAGCCGTCGATCTGTTGCTGTCGGATGAATCAAACGAGGTCGCCATCCTGCAATACGAACGCGCATCCGGATTCCGCGTGAGCTCAATTTCTGCCAACAAACTACGCGATCAATGGGGGGAAATTCATCCTCGCTCGGTCCACCCGTCATTCTACGATGCTCGCAGAATGCAGCTTTCAGCGACCGGGATCGACTATTTGCATCCCATCTTTACAAATGCGATCGGGGCTGATGACGTCGAATGCATTCGCACGCAGATGTTCAGTGCGGGCAGTGTTCGGAATCGCTATCAGAGCGTCAATACGGATATCCGCAAGCGAATCCGCTACCTGTGAGTTACCAACCTTATGCTTTCCACGTCGCTGGGTTCGTGGATAAAATCCCACGGCAGGCGGGCTGTCGATTTAGTCGCTCGCGGGCTGCCCCGTGGGTTGACAGCGCCCGTTGCGCTACAAGATCGTGGTCATTTCCTGGCGCAAGGGCCCTGCGAGCCCTTGAGGTGAACTCAGAGGGCTCAATTCGACAGGCTGCAGGCGGGAGAGACGAACAGGGTCAATGTCGAAATCGACCGATGACGACTTCAATCAGAAGGAATAAGACATGTCAACGTTGCTGGAACTAACGGAAATGCTCCGACAGCGGGAACAGACGTTGCTTCAGGGGGGAGGAGAATCAGGAGCAGAACGCCAGAGAAAGCTCGGGCGATTGCCTGTTCGCGAACGACTTACCCTGCTTCTCGACCCGGACCGTCCATTTCTGGAACTGGGTCTGTGGGCTGCTGAGGGGATGTATCCGGAATGGGGTAACGTGCCGGCAGCCGGCGTCGTTACGGGCCTTGGCTGGATCGAGGGCCATC
>JAGQQS010000477.1 GCA_020426105.1 Planctomycetaceae bacterium | reverse complement strand
CTCCAGTCGGACAAGCCGACTGGGGACAACGGAAACGTGGGTAATGACAAGGGCGTGTACCGCGGTGGAACGGCCGACGGCGCAGCAGAATCTGCTTCCCTGTTTTCCCAACATGTGGCGCCGCACTTCAGGCCAGGCACCATCTGCCGGACCATACGTTCTGCCGATATTTCCTGACCGTTACAAAGCCCCCGATCGTTTTTGGAATTCGGTCGAACCATGCAGAAACGTGCCGAGACAGCGATAGAAAATGGCCACAATGACGTCTCAGCGTTAGTGAGCTGTGCATTCTTGTTTGCCTGCGCAGAAAATGAGACGGTTTCACTCGAATTTCCCCCGATTATCCTTGCAAATGCCTCGATTGTTGATCAACGCCGTGACCGCCTTTGCCTTCGCTGTGTGGGTGGCGTTCGCGACGCAGGCGCAGGATGAAACTGAGAGTGCAACGCCTTCTGCTGCGACAGAATCTCAGGTCAAAGAGATGATCGGCAAGTTGTCGAGCGCGAGTTTTTCAGAACGGCAGCAGGCTTCGAAAAATCTGCTCAACGTCGGTCCGGAATTCGTCCGTATTCTTGAAGACGCCGCAGCATCCTCGACGGGCGAAACGCAGCTGCGGCTGCGCATGCTTCTGCCGCAACTGCGCGAACGCCTGTTCGACGATCAGCTGAGCGCGTTTTTAAAACAGAATTCGGTTGAAAATGCTCGCCGTCTTCCTCAATGGGATCGGTTTGAAAGTCTTTGCGGCCAGGACGAAGAAGCGTTGAGCATCTTCGGGCAAATTCTCAAGGCGGAATCGCGTCTGTTTGCCACCCGTCTGTTTGCTGTGCATGAACTGCCGCAATTACTTGAAGTTCGCACCGCCGAAATCGCCGAAAAGTGTAACGGGCGTCTCGACGAGGAATTTCCCGTTGCGTCCGTGGCTGCCGTGATGTTGCTGGGAAGCGAATCGGAAACACGACTTGTGCGAGCCACATCGGCAAATATTTCAAGTGGGCTGGACGATCCGCGATTCAGCACGCTGATCCGTGAAGGCGTCCATTCCCGCGCACTACGCGTTCTCGTCGAAGCCTGGATTTTGCGAAAAGGGATTGCTGCGGAACGACCTCTGTTGTTTTCGATGCAGCACGAACTGGCCGCCGGACGTCTCCTCGCCCTGCGGGTTATTAACAGCAATTCGCGACGCCCTGACATGATTCTCGCATTGCTCTGTCTCGCCAAATTCAGGAACACCGAAGACCTGGCAGTCGTGGAAACGTTGTTGAGCCATGAGACGGTCCTGTGGCCGCAGCGAGGTCGAATTATAAAACGCCTCGTTCCGGGAGCCGCACCAGCTGACACGAACTACAAAGTCCAGACCCGCGATGTTGCTCTGGTGGCGGCTGCTCAGATCCGCGGTATTCCCCCGATTGAACTCGGTATCGCTGCCCGTCCGTCCGACGTTACGCTTTTTGCCATTGATTCCATCGGCTTCAGTTCGGATGAAGCCCGCCGCAGTGCGTTGGCAGCCTACCGCAAACTGGCAACTAAATAGTTAATTGTTTAAGTCGATCCGCAGGGGAGGATTCTGCAAAAAAAACTTCCCCTCCGGGTTGGGTTTAACGAATAAATCAACATGCCGTCATGCCACCGGCTGACAATATGTCGGGCTTCCTCCCCTGATGAACAAAACAACTTTGGAACCCCGGGTTTGGGGAAGTGCGGACTACCGTATACACTGCGGCCTCATCCATGAGAGAATTGGCGAGCGGCAAGCGTCAGATTGCTGGTACAGACACGCGGTACAGTCACAATGTACCAGAGGGCTTACGCCGCTCCGCTCGCCGGAGATGATTCGGCCGTGCGGCAGAACGATCAATCAGGGACAGGCGTTGACAGGGCGATAGTATGAAACGGCTGCGGCTGGGGGCGGCAATTCTGAACCAGACTCCTCTCGACTGGGAAGGCAACACCGGCCGGATCCTGGAAGCAATCCAACGCGCGCGGCAACAGGACGTACATCTTCTGTGTCTGCCCGAACTGTGCATCACCGGTTACGGATGTGAAGACATGTTTCTGGCACCTCATGTCTGGCGGACTGCCTGGGAGATGCTGCAGAAGATCGTCCCTGAAACAGCCGGAATGATAGTGTCTGTCGGCCTGCCAATATTCGTAACGAACGGTGTTTACAACGCGGCCTGTGTCATCTCACACGGGCGAATCGCAGGCTTTGTGGCCAAGCAGCATTTGGCAGGCGACGGCCTGCACTATGAGCCACGCTGGTTTCGAGCGTGGCCTGCGGAAACAATCAGCGAGTTTCATGCGGACGGCCAGGTCTGGCCGATTGGTGATCTGCTGTTCGACTGCGACGGTGTCCGATTCGGATTTGAGATCTGTGAAGACGCCTGGGTCGCCGGACGACCGGGAAATCGGATGGCCGAGTGTGGAGTGGATGTGATCCTCAACCCCAGCGCCAGCCACTTCGCCTTCGGAAAACATGAGATCCGCAAGCGTTTTGTCCTTGAAGGATCACGATCGTTTGGCGTCAGCTACGTGTATGCCAACCTGATCGGAAACGAAGCGGGACGGGCGATTTATGATGGCGGAGCGCTGATTGCTTCGGGGGGTGATCTGATCGCGGCCGGTCCGCGGTTTCGCTTTCATCAAACCGATGTGGTGGCGGCCGACATTGATGTGGAGCTCACTCGCACGCGTCGCGCGGGGATCCATGCCATGGCGGCCCAGGTCACGAGTGATATGTTCGATCGAATTATTCCCATCGACGGACAGTTCCTCCCCGTGAAGACGCCGATCGACTCACCGCGTGATCAGCAGCCGGAAACCCGGACTGATGAGTTTACTCAGGCGATCGCGCTGGCACTTTTCGATTATCTGCGCAAAAGTCGTTCGTGGGGTTTTGTGGTCAGCATGAGTGGCGGAGCTGATTCGTCTGCCTGTGCCGTGTTGATCCGCAGCATGGTCGAACGTGGAGTTCACGACCTGGGCCTGGCCGGGTTCAAGTCGCGACTCAGCTACATCCCGGATCTTGCCAAAGCCGATACGGTCAGCGAACTGATGCATGTCCTGTTCGCCGGAATGTACCAGAGCACACGGAACAGTTCTGAGATTACCCGCAATGCGGCGGAACAGGTCACATGCGGGGTCGGTGGTCAGTATTTTGAGATCAGCGTGGATGACATTGTCGAGCGTTACACGACTGCGATCGAACAGGCGATCGATCGTCAGCTCACATGGCAGCGTGACGATATCGCGCTGCAGAACATTCAGGCCAGAACACGTTCCCCATCGGTGTGGATGCTGACGAACATCCGCAATGCTTTGCTGCTGTCGACCAGCAATCGTTCCGAAGCTGCAGTTGGGTACGCTACGATGGACGGTGACACATCGGGAGGACTCAGTCCCATCGCGGGAATTGATAAAGCGTTTCTCCGCGAATGGCTGCGAAGTTTTGAATTGCAGGGGTCGGCCGGTGTCGAGCCTGTTGCGGCATTGAGTCACGTGAATGCGCAGCAGCCAACGGCGGAATTAAGACCGTCGGAATATGAGCAGACCGATGAAGGTGATCTGATGCCGTATCCTTTGCTGGACCATATCGAGCGTCTTGCGATCCGCGATAAGCTGAGTCCTGCGGAAATCATGGAGACACTTCGTCGCGAACACACGAAATACAGTGCGGAGCAACTGACACTGTGGGTGCGTCGCTTCTTTACACTCTGGTCCAGAAATCAGTGGAAACGAGAACGTTACGCGCCGTCGTTTCATGTCGATGACAAAAATCTCGACCCCAAAACGTGGTGCCGTTTTCCGATTTTGTCCGGTGGTTTTCAGTACGAACTGGACCGTCTGCCTTAGATTCCCCGAAACAACCTCTGCGGCTCACGCAGGTATTGTCAGTAGGTTCTTATTTGAACTCCGCGTTGTGAAGTGGCCCTGTTTCCGGCCCGGCGCCTGTTTCAAACATCATCGCGGGTCTTGCGTCAACCATTCAAAGGCTTCAGCGAGCCAACCGCTGTGCCATGAATGTTCACGCTGTCTGCCGATGCTCCACGTGTGCGGAATGCCTGCGGACACCAGCCGCTCGTGGATCTGCACATGTTCCGGCTGGAAATTGCCTTCTCCGATCAGCATTAACCGTGAACGCTCCTGCTTAAGATCGGCGGCAAGTTGTTCCAGCAGACTGGTGATGCGATAGTTCTGAAAGTTGTCGGCGGTGCCAAAAATCGGACCGGAACCGTACTTGCCCGGGGCGTCCATCATCAAGGGGGCGTCAAACGCAGCCGCCCGGCAGAAAATATCCGGATGCCGCAGCATCAGACTCCAGGCCCCGTAGCCGGACTTGCTGAATCCTGCGAGCAGGCGGCCGTCACGATCATGGCGCGCCGGGTACGTACCTTCAATCAATGGCAGGACATCCTGAAGCAGATACCTTTCCTGTTGCAATTGCGGGTTCTCAGGATGATCGGCGTACCACGGCAGGTCTGCGAATGTGGGAAAGACGCAGATCACGCGGTGTTTGTTGTGAAGGTCGTGCTGCTGCACCTCCGCCAGCGAGTTACCCCAGCGGACCGTTTCACCCGCTTCCACCGGCAGCAAGTAGACCACCGGCAGCCGCGGTTCATCGTTGCGGGGTAATCGATCGGGCAGGAGGACCCGTACTCGGGTCGGTGCCGACTGATGATTCGACATCAACACATGATCCACAGGCTCGGAAGCCAGGCTCCATGGCAACGTCGTCAGATAAGCCGTGAGTACGAGGAGCAGCATTCGACCCTCAATCATGCAGAAATCTCCTCAGAGCACAGGATTTACCAGCTCACACAACGGTCGTCGATGCGAATAAAGTGAGATGCCGATGAAAACCGTCGATGTGCGAAAACTGGTCTTGCGGATATGCTGACAGATGGAACAAACTTGCCCGAAATTTGTCGGAATCAGAGGAACAACGGGGAGTCAACACGGATGGCGGATCAGGTTCTCGACTGCAAAGGCATGAATTGTCCCATGCCTATTGTGGCCATTACGAAGGCCGTGAAGCAAATGAGCTGCGGTCAAAAACTGGAAGTGCATGCGACCGACCTTGCGTTCAAGATGGATCTGGAAGCCTGGGCTCGACGCACGGGAAATCAGATTACCTCATTTACCGAAGGCGAAGTTCTGCGCGCGGTTATCGAAATCACCTAGCGTTCTGCAATACGATGTCCTTTATCTCATCAAATTCGTGTCTCCGAGGCGAACCTCAACCGCCACGGAGTATCAAGGCCGGGATGGCAAGGAGCGATGCCCATGTCAGGTATTAAACCGCAGACGAGGAAGAAAGCGTGAAAGCAGCGAAGAAAGTTGTCGTTCTGCTGAAGACGGGTAAATCTGATAACGGAAAGAACGCGACCTTAGCGTTCAGTTGTGCCCTGTCTGCAGTCGCGTTGGGGCACGACACGACGATGTTTCTGACCAGCGACGGAGCTGTCTGGGGTTACACCGACAGTGCTGCCGGAATTTCGGTTCAGGGATTTTCGCCACTGCAGACTTTAATTGAACAGTTTATTGAAACGGGCGGTCAGATCATGCTGTGTTCCGTTTGCCACCGCACATGCAGTGTTGGAGGACCGGATTCGACACCGCTCGTGCAGAAACTGGGGGCCGTCCAGATCGCGGGATTCACATCCATGGTGGAGCTGGCCGCAGACGGTGTGTGCATCTCGTTCTAGTGCTGTGTCAACAGTGGTCCG
>JAGQQS010000476.1 GCA_020426105.1 Planctomycetaceae bacterium | reverse complement strand
TTCACGCTGATCGAGCTTCTGGTCGTCATTGCGATCATTGCGATTCTGATTGCGTTGCTGCTGCCCGCAGTACAACAGGCTCGTGAGGCGGCACGCAGGACGCAGTGTCGAAATAATATGAAGCAGATTGGAATTGCTCTCCACAACTACCACGATACGCATCAGGTGCTGCCGCCATTCAAGACATGGAACAATGGCACCGATTGCCTTGGAAGTTCCAACAGTTGGACCAATGAAGGTGGATTCAGCTGGCGAGTGATGATTCTGCCGTTCATTGACCAGGCTCCGATGTACAACCAGATTGACTTCTCCAAGGATCACGCTCAGAAGGAATGTACGAACTCTGTTAGCGCTTGGGGTAACTTCAGTAATCAGGTCATTCCTGGCTTCATTTGCCCCAGTGACGATACTCAGGCGATTAACAACAGCAACGGGCGCGATCACGCCGGGGCCAATTACGCAGCCTCGGTTTCCGGTAGCAGTCAGGCACAGATCGGTACTAACACAACAAACGGTTCCATTCAGACGGAGCAGCTCAGGGCTGCTTTCCAAATGTATGGCAACACAGGCCCATACAAAGTTTCACTCACTTCATTCAAGGACGGCACGAGTAATACCATCGCTATTGGTGAGGTGTACCGTGGACGTGTGATGGCCCAACGGGGCAACGGAACCTTTTCAATTGCGAGGAACCGCCGTTGTGACCGCTGGATGATCACGGGAAGTTGCGGCATTACAGGAGTTCGAGGCCGTGGGGGTTCAAACGGTGCTCTGTCAGGTGGGTATGAGGCGAGTGGTGGAAATCCCGGTGGTTTTCTGCAGCTCGGAGCAACGTCTGCCCAGACCGGTGACGGCGGGCCGAATGATAATCGAGCAGATCAGATCTCTTGGCTTGGCGAAAACGATGAAGCTGTTCATAACGGCTTCCGTCCGGCGTCCAGTGCTCACACGGGCGGTGTCCAACTGCTGATGGCTGACGGTTCTGTGCACTTTGTCTCCGACAATGTGGACTCAAATGTCTACAGCAACGCACATTCCAGAGCTGGTGGTGAAACAGAGAATCTTCAGTTCTGATCAGCTCCTGGCATCGGGTAGGACCTGAATGTTTTTGCGGCACGTTCTGTACTACAGAACGTGCCGTTTTCTTTTGAAGATGAGCCAGGTCAATGTCATTTTCATTGAGAATGATTGTGCTTATCTTTGTGGCAGCGCTCTTATTTATGCTGTTCACATCAATGTCGCGGAGCAGCCGTTCGACGGGTTTGGCGCCCTCTCTCGATCCGGTTGAGGAACAGTCCTTTGTTGGGACTGCGACCTGCATTCGCTGCCACGAGGAGATTGGGGAGACTCACGCGGCCAGCGGGCATGCCAATACGTTTCACTCCACAGCCGACTTTGTTCCTGCAAAAGCCTTGCATGGCAAAGTCTTCGAAGATGCGTTGCGAAGCAATCGAATTCGGTACCATTGGGACAGCGAAGGGCTCAGTTCGTCAATTCCCGGTCGATTTGATGATGCTGAATTTCCATTGATGTACGCTCTCGGTTCCGGGACTCATGGCGTCAGCTTTCTGACGATCCTTCCACACAGCGATGGTTCTGACGTGGGGCTTGAGCATCGAATGACGCTCTTCGGGGCGGAGCATTCCCCCGGCATCACTCCGGGGCACGAATACCTCGATGCACCAACCGAAGATGCCGAACATTTCGGCCGAGTACTTGATCCGGAAAAGTTGAGGCGGTGTGTCGAATGCCACACGACGGGTGGTCGCATCGAGCATGGAGAAGTCCTGGCAGCGTCTCTGCATGTTGGTTGTGAAAGCTGCCACGGACCCGGTAGTTCACACGTCGCTGCGATGGACCGGGGCTTGCCGGCGGATACTTATTTCAAGGCAATTAAATGGCCGAAGGCCATTGATGAAATCCGGACGTGCGGATCATGCCATCGACTTCCGGAAACAGTCAAGCCATCTGAGATCTCTACAACCTCCCCCGTTCTGCCTCGCTTTCAGCCCGTTGGCATGATGCAGAGTCCGTGCTTTGTAAAATCGAGTGGCCAGATGCGGTGCACGACCTGTCATGATCCCCATGAAAAAACATCCTCTGCATCCACGGACTATCACAGAATCTGCTTATCCTGCCACGAAACGTACTCCGTGCCGGATTGCACGGTGGCCGCCGATCGGTGCGTGGAATGCCACATGCCTGCCGTACCAATCGCTGGTGCTGCATTTCATGATCACTGGATCAGAGTTCGTAACACGGACGAAGCCGTCACAGGCAACCAGAAAATCTCGCCCGACCACTGACAGTTCTTTGCTTTCAGTCCGGCTCGCCGAACCGGCAGACAGGTTCAGCAGCTGTCTCTGGTATCGCGGAAGCTGACTCACAACCGCTTCACTCCTGCTGAAGCAGTTTCGCAAGTTCTGCGTGCAGCCGTTTTGCCTCGTCTCGCCGACCGGCAGCTGTCGCACAACGTGTCAGCAGACCCATATATCGGACCAGGCCGCAATTCACTTCGTAGATTTCCGACAGGCGCTGATATGCATGGTCCCCCTTTTTCTCGAACAGCAATAATTCTGCTTCAAACATTCGAGCATCAACGTCGACCGGGTTGACGGCCAGCGCTTTCGAGACGTACGCCTGTGCCTGATCCAGCTGGCCTCTGCTTCTTGAAACGGACGCCAGAATACGCAGGGCGGCGATC
>JAGQQS010000475.1:11535-18822 GCA_020426105.1 Planctomycetaceae bacterium | reverse complement strand
GACAACCATCCGCGACTGCACTCGGAATCGCTGGCTGACAGACAAAGATCAATTCAAACGGCAATCCGTAAAACAGGACCAGAGATGATCCATTTTCGGACATCATCTGCGAAACTTTGTTGTGTTCAGGCCCAGAGGCCAGGAATGTGGTAGCGTTGCAATCCAACGCCGTACCGCAACATCATCTCGAAAACCTCTGCTTATCCAGTCATGCCACAGAATCTACGACAGATGGACGTTTCACAATCATTCTGCGTCATGCTGCATGATGTCGCGCCGATCTATGCTGAGCATGTGGCCACGTTCACGAAATCACTGGCGCCACTAGTTGGAACTGCGATGTCGGCCGCCGTTGTGCCGTGCTGGGCGGGTGTGCCTTTATGCGACAAAGATCGACCTTTTCTGGATCGAGTGCTTGCCGATTACGCCAATATCCAGCTCCATGGATTCGAACATTTCCGGCCCGGCCGCGGTGGACTGTTATCGAAGATCGCCGATGGCAAAGACGAACTGAACGGCGTGGACCCGTTGGAAACGGACCGCCGCCTCGCAGCGGGTCAGGAATTGCTTGAACGCTGGATGGGGCGGCCCGCCAGCGGGTTCATCGCGCCCACCTATAACATCGGCTATGCCACTCCGGAACGTCTTGCGAAGTTTGGTATTCATTACACGGTTGGCTATGGCCAGGTTGTCACGTCAACCAATCAACGATTGGACTTGTCCACATGGATCTGGGACGTTTCACCAATCCGTGCCTTATGCCATGCGGGTTACCGGTTCGGGGAGCTTCAATATCGATTCCGAAAACGGGCTTTGCCGTGTGTCGTCCTGCATCCGCTTGATCTGGAACGTGGCTTTCTGCCACAGATTGAGAGAACCGTGCAGAAACTGCTTCGCGCAGGGCGACAGCCCGTGTTGCTGGAGTCAATGGGATTTGGCGTTACACCTTGATGTGATCCGGTTTGATCATGCGTCCGGAGACGAATGTCGCGCCGCGCCAGTGTGTATTCACCAGGCCTGCATGCGACAACAATGCTCGGGCAACAACGGCCATCACAAACAGGCGCCCCAGTGACGCCAGCGGCAGGACCACCAGCGGCGCACCGACAAGGCGAAACAGAATCACGTCCTGAAAGCATCGCAGACCAAACGCGATCGCAAACGCAAGCCCGGCACCATGTGTCAGCCATGCGGGGCTTCCCGTCAAAAACATCTGAACCACGCCCCACAGCACAGCACACAGCGGCAATGCAAAAAGCAGAAGCATACGGGCAAACGTAATCGTCAACTGAATCGGCGTGAGTGCGCCCTTGAAGATACGACTCCAGCCATTCCACGATTCACGAAAAGTCGGATACGAACCGGTCTGGTAAAATGCGTCACCCTGGACAACCGCCAGTCGCAGCCCGGCACGTTTCAAAACGCGAGCCAGCTCCAGATCTTCACTGATCTTTGAGCGAACAGCCCCCCAGCCGCCTGCGGATTCAAATCGCTCCAGCGCCACCATGATGAACGCACCGTTGGCGAATGCGTCCGGCCAGTTCGGGTCGCTCACGCGTTCGGGCCGTAACCAAATCAACAGGGCTTCCGCGCAGCATGGCACTGCCAGACATTCCCTGACAGAATTCATGGTGTACCGGGCCGCAATCGACAGGAAATCCAACTCGCGGCGACGCATCTCCATCACGCTGGTTCGCAGGGCGGCAGGATCCAGAAACTCACAGTCGGCATCGGTGAAGCACACCATGCTGCCACTGGCACGCTTCAACCCGGATTCCATCGCGTGGGGCTTTCCAAACCAGCCGGACGGCAACGCCGCCACATGAACGACCTGCAATCGATCGCCGAACTCGCGAGCCAACCGATCAAGAATCTCTGACGTGTCATCGCTGCTGCGATCATTGACAGCGACAACCTCCAGATCGGGATAGTCCTGATGAAACAGCGATCGGACACACGTCTCGATGCAGGCCGACTCATTTCGCGCGGCAACGATCACGCTGAGTTTCGGAAGTGCCACCAGCCCCGAAGCATCCTTCAACGAGCGAAGCGGTGACTGCTTTCGACTTGCGATGTAGAAGAGAACGACGAAGGGAATCCAAAGCGAAGTAGTTGTCCACGCGAGCAGTGTCAGCCCGTTTGCGGAGAGAAAGTCCATGTAACGGATTCCAGTTCAGCAAAATAATCAGCGACAATGGAAGCACCATAAATCCTGTCGTGTCATCGCATGCCTGAAAGATACCGCGCGGCACACACGGAATTGGGTCTGATGCACAGAAAATTGTCAGGGCAGGGGTCCCCTGAGTCAGCAGAAATACGCAAGTGACACCGCCAATCCGCACGAAAGGAGCCGCTTCTGTCGCTGCAATCAGACTGACCCGAACGGATCGAGTGCCGCGGCGTCAGGAATCGGACTTTGGCACTTTATGTCCATGTATGGTGGACTCAGGAACGGCAGATCTGCATGCTATTGGCAAGGGCGGGATTATCAGACCCGCCGGGCAACGCCATGAGGCGACGGGCAGAAGAGTAGTTACCGTAGTGGACGAGGCAACGAGTCCTGCGAACCGCGGATTCCCGGGGACTCGTGGCCTCGTCCGTTACAGAAGCGGAAAAACACATTGGGACTCGTGGCCTCGTCCACTACAAAAGCCGAAAAACACATTGTTCTCACTACGGAGTCATTCGATGCGGCGTGTCGGTCAACGTTTCTCCCCGGGACTGCCGATCCTGGCGATGGTCGTCGCTCTGGGATTGCTGTTTCCTGTCGCCAGCGCGCAGGCTCAGGATGTTCTGTATAACCGCGATGTGCGCGCAATTCTGGCGGAGAACTGTTTTTCGTGCCACGGGTTTGATCAGAAGACTCGCGAAGCCGGACTGCGACTCGATACCGCGGACGGTGCGACATCCGTTCTGGAATCGGGCCACGCAGCTGTGATCCCGGGAAAACCGGATGACAGTGAACTGGTGCAGCGGATTTTCAGCCACGACAGCACCATGCTGATGCCACCGCCGGAATCCGGCAAACAGCTGACCACGCAACAGAAAAACACCCTGAAAACCTGGATCGCTCAGGGGGCTGAATATCAGAAGCACTGGGCGTTTATTCCTCCAGTCAGGCCTGCATTGCCGATCCCTGTTGAATCCCGGTCGAGCCGATCTGACTCGGGACCGCGCAATGAAGTGGACTCGTTTATTCACGATCGACTGATGCGTGCCGGGATCACGCCGTCTCCCGCCGCGGATCCGATAACGCTCATGCGCCGCGTGAGCCTTGATCTGACGGGACTTCCTCCGAACCTCGACGAACTCGACGCCTTTCTCGCGGAGTTTGAGAGAGATCCGGAAACGGCCTATGACGAGCTGGTGGACCGCCTGCTGCAGAGCCCTCACTACGGTGAGCGATGGGGACGCTGGTGGCTCGATCAGGCCCGCTACGCCGACAGCAACGGTTACTCGATTGACGCCCCCCGCAGTATCTGGAAATACCGCGACTGGGTCGTGAGTGCCTTAAACGATGACATGCCGTTCGATCAGTTCACCATCGAGCAACTCGCCGGTGATTTGCTTCCAAATGCGACGGTCTCGCAGCAGGTTGCGACCGGATTTCATCGCAACACTCCAATCAATCAGGAGGGAGGAATTGATCCTGAACAGTTTCGCATCGACAGTGTCTTTGATCGAGTTGCCACGACCGGCACAGTCTGGCTGGGCCTGACCATCGGCTGTGCTCAGTGTCATGATCATAAGTTCGATCCGATCATGCAGAAAGAGTACTACCGATTTTTTGCATTCTTCAATCAGCAGGACGAACCCAGTCTGACAGTGTTTCCTCCGGAAGTTGACGCATCGGCCTTGAAGGCGGAAAAGGCACAGCTCGAAAAATCGGTTGCCGAACTGATGCAACTGACGACCGCCGAAATGACGGCATGGGAATCCCAACTCACGGATGAACAGCGAAAACAGTTCTCTGAAGATGTCCGGAAGGCGTTGTCCGTAGAGAGAACCAAACGCAGCGTGGCGCAGCAGATATCAATTTTCGGAAATGGTCCCCGGGCATCGGACGAAAGCTTTGTTCGACAGCGTGACCGTCTGCTGAAGATTGACGAACTCCTGGCCTCGGGCGTACCGACATTCGTGATGCAGGAACAGGCTCAGCCGCGCACGACCACGATTTTTGTCAAAGGCGATTTCACGCGCCCCGCGGAGCCCGTCACCTGCGGCACTCCTGCCGTTCTGCCTCCGCTGCAAGCCACAAGCGAACGGGCCACGCGTCTGGATCTGGCGCGGTGGATCGTGTCGAAAGACAATCCACTGACAGCACGTGTGATCGCGAATCGAGTCTGGCAGCAGTACTTTGGTCGCGGACTCGTTGAGACGGAAAATGACTTTGGACTCCAGGGTACGCCACCGTCGCACCCTGACTTGCTCGACTGGCTGGCCGTCAATTTTGTGGAACATAACTGGAGTCTTAAAGACCTTCATCGACAGATTGTGATGTCACACACTTATCGTCAGTCGTCTCGAGAGCGGGCTGATGTAAAACTCCGGGATCCTCACAACTACCTCCTTGCACGGCAGCAGCGTTTGCGCCTGGATGCCGAAATTATCCGCGACGTCGCATTGTCAACCAGCGGCCTGCTTTGCAGAAAACTCGGCGGGCCTCCGGTGTATCCGCCGATTCCGGTCGGTGTGATGGAGCAGGGCCAGGTCAAACGAGCATGGAACGTGAGCGAAGGAGAAGACCGCTATCGACGCGGACTCTACACGTTCATCTACCGTGCCACACCGCCACCGGAACTCAATGTCTTTGACGCACCGGACGGCCAAAGTTCCTGCACGCGACGCATTCGCAGCAACACACCACTGCAGGCCCTGACACTGATGAACGATGCCGGCTTCTTCGAATTCGCACGCGCCCTCGCCGACGTGATTGAGCGTGATGGCATCGAAGTCGCATTTCGACGCTGTACCTCGCGAACCCCAAAACCTGAGGAACTCGAAGTGCTGTTGAGTCTTGAACCCCTCAACGCAGCGCGTGTATTGTTGAACCTTGATGAAACGTTTACCAGGGAATAGCAAAAAGTATAACGGCGAGCGGCATGCGTCAGCTTGCCTGTACACGCCGCTAACGGAGTTTATAGATTCAGCGTCGCTGGTCAGTGCAGATCAGACAGCACCGCTGCCTTCAATTAACCCTGGATGGCCCCGTTGTCCGTTTCATTCTTCCGGCCAAGTGCTTCGCGAAGCTTTTCCCATGAGGCCGTCGTGAGTCGTCCTCCCCACTGCAAATGTCCAGCTTTAAACAGATAGGCATGGTGGTGATCTGGATCTACGACAATACTATAGATCTCGCCGGTCGATGTTTCTACATTAAGTGCAAAGTCAATTTCAAACAAACAGGCACACACGGAGCCATCCCGGTACTTTACGGACTCAATGTTCACAAGCAGACCCGCAAGTTTCTTTGCGTCACCGCTCTCCATTGGCGTAAACTTCAATCGCGAAAAATCGAATGCGGTATGAATTGATGGTTGATGGCCTGTATAGAGCCCTGAATCAAAAGCAAAGCTGACCTTACCTGCTTCAAGCGTGGAAAATGGAAGTCCAGAAGCTTCTAGAGCCAGACGGAATTCGTCGGTTGAGGTGACTTCCACACTTTGGGTGCAACCAGAAAACACAAACACCGCAAGGCAGAAACACAGGTTGCGATTGAAGAAGAAAACCATGCTACGCACCCAGTTAGAATCCTGACACCGAAGTCACTTCCTTCGAAACCAACATACTCTCTATCCAGGTGGATGGTACACCTTTAACTCGAAACTCAACACCTTACCACGTCGCACACAATGCCTGCTTTTTGTGTGCCGTTTCTTTCTCTGGTTCTACCGCTCCCCATTCCGCTTCTGACGCCTGAGATATTCTCGTTTAATGTGCCAACCGGACAGAAACAATGAAAACAGCCACGCAACGACAACAAACAGCGTCGGGTAGTCGTCATACAGACGAGGGAGCGCCAATTTAAATCCAACTAAAAACAGAGAACAACTCAGGAACCAGACAAACAATGCTTCCCAAACCATTCGTAGTGAGAGAGACTTAGGGTTCATTTCGACGGCAGCTCCTGCTGTTCCGGCAGTAAACACGGGCAGCGCCCTTCATCCGGTTCGAGCTACCGCTCGGCATCATAAATACCGCTCCCACTGGTCGCTCGCGACTTGATCATTCTCTCGATGCCCGTTCGAAACAATTCCGGCTCCGCCCTACGCTATCAAGCTGACTTTGCTTCGTGACAGCTGCGGCCAGACTCACATTGTAGGTTCCACCGAGCGGCTTTGTCACGGAGATTCCGGTCGATGTTTTAAGGCGAACATTGGCCAGGAGATGGGCGCCGCCAACAGTTGCTGTACGACATTGTGTTCAGTCCAAAGAATCGCCAGATCTGTTGACAGATGGATTTTTCGGAGACGAGTATTTGCATCTGTTGCGAAGGCAAGAGGTGAGTTCGATCTGCGATATGTTCGGGATTGATGTGTCGGCCCCTCCGGGCCTTTTAATTCCCTGCTGCACCATACCGGTGGCTCGAGCCCAATGGCACTTGGTTTAGACTTGCATCTCGTTCGTAGTCCCGGTTTCAGCTGGAATTTGCTGGCCGTAGCAGCCGCGATTCCGCCTAAAGGCGGGACGACGAACCTAAACCAAATGCCATTCGGCTCGCGCCACCGGCTGAGGATGTATCGGGCCTCCGGCCCTGAATCACATCAATGATGATTCTGAACGTAGTTTGCTTCAGACCCGGAGGGCAGCGCCGTTAAGGATTTGCAAACGACAGAAACAGCGAATAACCCCCTCATCCGGCCTGTCGGCCACCTTCTCCCTCTTTGAAGCAACGCTGTGAAGCATTTATTTGCCGAGAAACATTGGAGTTCAGGGTCAACAGCCCGCAATGTGATAGCCCAGGGCAACGCCCTGGGTTATTGCATATTCGTGATCGTAAAGCCCTGAAAGGGCGAGATATTCACAGGTTCAATTCCGCCCTTTCAGGGCTAAACTGGATCTATCGATGCCTTTCCTGGGGCGTTGCCCCAGGCTATCACATGATGCCGCGTTGCGGCCAAGTCGCAGGAATCAGGACACATTTCTAAGCGTATCGATCATGCCATTTTGCCTGGGAAAAATGCTTCACAGCGTTGCACGGGCCGCCGGAGTTTTCAACCGGTAATGAACACTGATTGACGCTCATGATATGCGACTATTAGCGATGATCAGCGTCAATTAGCGTTCAAA
>JAGQQS010000475.1:10235-11429 GCA_020426105.1 Planctomycetaceae bacterium | reverse complement strand
CACGTTTGGGGGGAGGAGAATACAGAATATGGTTGTTTCGCCCGCTCTGCTCACACACTGCTTGAATGAGTCGAGCTGTTGAACATAGAATTCATTTGCCATGACCATTACCTCCGTCCAACACCAATTACTTCGCTCCGAAACGCGACGCCACTTTTTCCGCAACTGTGGCATTGGGGTCGGCGCAATAGCGCTCAGCGATCTGCTGCAGGGCGGTAGATCGGCTGTGGCTGCCTCTGCTTCCGTCAATCCTCTGCAACCGAAGATTACGCCGCTGTTGGCACGCGCGAAGCGGGTCATCTATCTGTTCATGGCCGGTGGCCCGTCGCAGCTGGATATGTTCGACTACAAACCGATGCTGAGCAAACTCAACGGACAGCCCATCCCGCAGAGTTATATCGAGGGCAAACGTTTCGCATTCATGAACAGCAGTCACAAGACGAATCTGCTCGGATCAAAGTCCAGATTTCGGCAGTATGGTGATCGCGGTGCGTGGGTCTGCGACTTTCTGCCTCATACAGGACGCATCGTCGATAAACTGACGTTCCTGCATACGTGCAAAACCGATTTGTTCAATCATGCTCCGGCAAAGCTGTTCATGAACACCGGCACCGGGCTGTTTGGCCGTCCAAGTCTTGGAGCATGGCTGACATACGGACTGGGCAGCGAATGTGACAACCTGCCCGGATTTGTAGTTCTCCAGAGCGGTCCCCGCGGCCCGCGCGGCGGAGCTACTCTATGGGGAAGCGGGGTGCTTCCGACCACATATCAGGGAGTGCCACTGCGCAATCAGGGGGAACCAATTCTGAATCTCACAAATCCTGACGGCGTTGATCAGCAACAGCAGGTGCAGGTAATTGATGCAGTCCGCCAGCTGAATGCTCAGCGTTTTGCGGAAACCGGTGACGATGAAATTTCGACTCGACTAAACGCCTACGAAATGGCGTATCGCATGCAGACCAGTGCTCCGGAATTAATGGATACCGGCAGTGAAACTCCGGAAACTCTGGCGATGTATGGCATCAAAGATCCGGGCGAATCCAGCTTTGCGAGAAACTGCCTGCTCGCTCGGCGGCTCGTTGAGCGCGGTGTACGCTTTATTCAGCTCTACCACACGAACTGGGACCACCACGGCGGTGTTACGGAGAATCTGGAAGAGCACCTGCCGTCGATCTGCCGCGAAATCGATCAACC
>JAGQQS010000475.1:0-10131 GCA_020426105.1 Planctomycetaceae bacterium | reverse complement strand
CCACATTGATGCCTTCACGATGTGGTTCGCCGGCGGCGGATTCAAACCGGGTGTCGCCTGGGGAGAAACCGACGATTTCGGATTCGGACCCGTGGGTGAACCTGCACATGTGCGGGATATTCATGCGACTTTGTTGCATCAACTGGGTCTGAACCATGAACGCCTCAGCGTGCGTTCCCAGGGTCTGGATGTCAGGCTGACCGGCGTACTTCCCTCCCGCGTGATTAGCGAGCTACTGACGTGAGCATCCTGACCAATGCCTGACTTTACGCAACGTGCCTCGGGGCCAACGCAGGAACATGCTTACCGCAGTGGCCCCCGGATTACCGCACTGGAAACCGTCATTCCCCACGACGTGATGCCGGGGTTGCTGGCTCTGCGGATTCACACCGACGCCGGAACGGTGCGTGGCACTCCGGTTATTGGGCACGGTGAGACGTATTATGTACCCACGGCGGCGGCGTCCGTCGTCCACGACTTTATGGCGCCTCGCTTACTGGGCAGTGACGCACGGGCGATCGAGAGCCACTGGCGATTTCTGTACGAACGCATGACCGCGTTTGGCGGGACCGGTGCGGAACTGCGTGCCTTGTCTGCTGTGGATCTTGCCTTGTGGGATATCGCCGGGCAACTTGCCGAACAGCCCGTGTGGCGGCTTCTCGGAGGGCCAGTCCGTGATTCGATCCCCGTTTACAACAGTTGCGGCGGTCCGTTTTATGGCCGATCCAACCGAAAAACACCATCCGCATCCGGGTGGCCGGGACACGGAGACCCCGGGCAACCAGGCCCGCTGGAAGACAACTGGGCCAGTATGAATTCCCCGGCTGATCTCGCCGAAGAACTGGTGGCGCTGGGCTACAAAGGCATGAAGCTGTGGTCATTCGATGCCGTCTATCGTCGCGCCGGAGGACACTATGTCTCATGGAATGATATTCGAGAGGGTGTCGAACCATTCGAAAAAATTCGCGAACGAGTTGGCGACAATATTGAAGTCATGCTGGATGGCCATGGTTTTTTTTCAATCGCCGCCGCGCGACGCATCGCTGAGGGAATGCAGGCCGTGCGCCCCCTCTGGATGGAAGACATACTGCGTCCGGATTCTGTGCACGCGATGGCCGCTTTTCGCGCGCAGATCAAAGTCCCGATAGCCGTCAGTGAAATGCTGACGATGGCCGATGACTATCGGCAGGTTCTGGATTCACGCGCGGCTGACTACGTCATGATTGATCCAACCTGGGTGGGTGGCATATCGGCAACTCGCCGGATTGCCGAACTGTCACAGATATACAACGTGCCGACGCTGATGCATGATTGCACCGGTCCGTTTACACTGCTGGCTGGCATCAACGTAGCAGCGGCGAATACCGGCGTTGCTTTTCAGGAGACGGTGCGCGCCCACATCGCGACACTGTATCCGGCACTGATCGATGACACGGTGACCGTTGCCGACGGACACATTGCCATTCCTCAGCGGCCTGGCATTGGTGCCCGCTGGCTGCCGGAATTGTTCGACAACGGACATCCGGGCTACCGATGTTCACAGCTGTAAATCTCAGAAAAAGGGGGCAGGAAACAATAGCCAAATGGTCCGCAGGGAGCTGCGCACTATTGGTTCCTGCCCCCTTTTCTGCGAGCCGGCACTACGTCTTGTCCATAAACAGACTCAGCAGCGATGCGATAGAAATGGCTCCGTAAAACAGGCCACACGCGACCAGCGCGAAACGTCGCCACATTGGCGGGTGGATCTCCTGCGGCAGGAACCGGGTATTGATTCGCAAAATCTGAAATGCACCGATCGTCAGAATTGGGCCGGCGAAGACACCCAGAACTTTGAACAGCGACAAAGCGTTTTCCCCGAACGACAACACCACGATCCCCAGTGTCGCGAACCCGAGCAGTAATCTTGCATACAACCGACTCGACGCCATCTTCTGCAACCGTGGCCAGCCGGACCAGCCGATATCAGCGACGATTCGTGTCAGCACATCGATGTTACCGAGCTGCGTCGAAAACAAAATCCAGAACCCGTTGACCAGACACAGTGCCCAGAAACCGTGCCACAAGTGCTCTGCCATATACTGTGCCTGAAAAGCGCCGGCTGAATAGCCTGGGAGCTTCGTCCCTGTGGGCACGATGGACACCGCCAGATTCACATTCAGGAACATACCCAAAACACAACCCATTCCCCATAACACGGTTTGATCCAGCAGCGAATACTTCCACCAGATGGACCAGCGCCGCAAATTCTCCGACGTGACTCGAAAGACACGACCAATCGTAGCCAGCTCCGCATGATCACTGGCCAGAACTCCGCCAAACGACCCCATCCATGCCCCCATGCCAAGTCCCTTGTCGCGACTCAGGTTGGAAATGGCGAGGTTGCCGAGTCCACCAGATCCCGCGGTCGCAGCGAACACCGCCAGCAGCATGACATCCACGTCTGCGGGAAGAGGCTGAGGCATCAGGAACCCAGTCGCAGTGCGAATCCACACTTCCAGCGGAACAAACAGAACGTTGGCGACGATGAGGAAGCTGAAGATAAACAGAACCATGGCCCACGAAAGGCGTTCGAGCACTTTTTCGATCGATTTTCCCGACAGGAGCACCAACACTGTACAGGCCATGATGAAGTAAGAAATCCACAGCAACACCGTGGAGTCTGCGGCCACGGGTTCTCGATTTGCGGCGGCGGCGAACAGGACGTTGGCACACCCCAGGGCCATTGCCGGAGTGGCGAGCTGAATGACGCCCATCACGATGTAAAACGCCGCCCAAAATCGAGATCCGGGAGTCAAACGCATGATGCCGGTGACAATCGGTTCGCCCGAATAGAGCGTGTATCGAATTGCTTCCAGATTAAAGATCATCTGCAAAAAAATCGCGACTGATGCGATCCACAGAATTCCCGAGCCATAATTCACGGCGACCATGGGGCCGGCGATCCACTCGCCGCCGCCAATCGAACCCGCCAGCAGAATGGCCCCCGGTCCGATCGTCCGCAGGATGTTCCTCAACGTGAAAGGCAAAGGTTCAGGCAGATCCCCGGTCTGCCAGTCTGGAAGGCAACCGTGGTCACGCGTGACGTCCGCAGTTCCTGCCGTGGTAAAATTAACAGTCTCAGATGGATCAGGCATGTCATTGATTCACGATAAAGAAGTTAATGCGGCGTGAGTGTCATAAGAAGTCTACTGCATCACCCCGTATGTGAACAAACCGTCGCCAATCCTGATTCCAGTGGAATTCGCGGGACTGATGGAGTCCGGAGAACTCAGCTGCTATGCTTCTTCAGCAGGACTTTACGGACACCAGAGTATCGAAAGTGCGGAAAACGCGACGACAGCAACCGCAAAATCAAGGCCTTGAATTCACCATGAGTACCGATTCACCGAAACGCCGAATATGGATTGGCTTTGACCTCGGCGGCACCAAGATGATGGCCGTTGTATTTGACGATAAATTAAAAATGCTTGGGAAAAAGCGTCGCAAGACGCGGGGTAATGCGGGCGAGCAGGTTGGACTTGAACGCCTGGCCGAAACAATTTCCCTGGCGTTGACGGAAGCCGGCGTGGATGCGGAAGAAATCTGCGGAATTGGTGCGGGTGTTCCCGGGCCACTGGATCTGCAGAAAGGCATCATTTTGGAAGCTCCAAATCTGGGCTGGAAAAACGTCAACCTGCAGGAGTTCCTGTCGAAACGGTTCAAGTGTCCGGCCGTGATCTGTAACGATGTGGATGCCGGAGTATTTGGCGAGTACACCAGCGGAGCAGGGCAGGGGGCGCGCTGCGTCCTCGGCGTATTCCCCGGCACTGGCATCGGCGGCGGGTGTGTTTATGAAGGTCGTATTTTTCGAGGCTCACGATCGTCGTGCATGGAGGTTGGTTTCCTGCAGATGTCAACCGCGGGAGCAGCCGCTGGAGTCGGGCCGGTGGGGACGCTGGAAGGGACGGCCAGTCGTCTGGCGATTGCAGCAGAGGCCGCGAAGGCGGTCTATCGTGGTCAGGCACCGCATCTGAAAGAGTTGTCCGGCGTCGATCTCGGTAAGATCCGCAGTTCCACACTTTCAAAGGCCATTGATCTGGGTGACAAAGTGATTGAGCAGATTGTGCGCCGCGCTGCCGAACAAGTGGGCCGGGGCATTGGCAGTCTGATCAATATTCTGGCCCCCGACATTGTCGTCCTCGGCGGTGGCCTTGTCGAAGCCATGCCTAAATTATATCTCGAGTCCGTTAAGGAAGGTCTGCGGCGAAACGTATTGCCTTCCCTTGCAGATTGTGGGAAGCTCAAAGTCAGTGAGTTAGGCGACTATGCCGGTGCCACGGGCGCAGCCGCATGGGTTCGACAGGAGACGGCACCACAAGAGATCAAGAAAGTCTGACGCGGGCCATGAACACGGGGAACGAGACAACGCAGAATGAACAGGTGACGCGTAAGGAGGTGCTGCCGGAAGCGGCATCGGAAACGGTACGCAGTTTCAACGTGTTTCCATTGGCCGTGATCGAACTGGGCACTTCGGCCATCCGTATGGCGGTAGGAGAAAGTGACGGCAATTCGAACGTTCGCGTGCTGGAACAGCTTGTTCGCGGTTTGAGCCTTGGAAAGGACACGTTTACACAGGGTGAGATTCAGCGCAAGACGTTGCAGGAAACTATCAGAATTCTGAAAAGTTACCGCCGAAAGCTGAAAGAGTATCAGTGCACCGATCCGAAGCATATTCGGATTGTGGCCACCAGCGCCGTACGAGAAGCATCCAATCGCATCGAAGTGCTTGATCGAATTTATACGGCCACCGGACTGTCCGTGGAAATGATCGATGACGCGGAAATCGCACGCGTCACGTATCTCGGCGTCCGGCCACTGCTCCAGAGTGATGCGACGCTGGCGGACGGCCTGACGGTCGTCGCAGAGGTCGGTGGAGGAAACACAGAAGTACTGGTCCTTAAAGGCAAAGACATTGTGCATTCGCAGCCATATCGTCTGGGCTCGCTGCGACTCCAGCAGATGTTCATGCATTCCCAGACGACACGCAGCCGAATGGGCAGCATCATGACCGATCAGATCGATCGGACACTTGAACCACTGCTGGATATTGTCCCGAAGGGGCGTCAGGTGGAACTGGTTGCACTGGGCGGTGACATGCGATTCGCCGCGCGAGTCGTGGGCGTTGAACTGCATGCGTCGGGTCTGAGTCGGATTGCGGTCGATGAACTGGAAAAACTCACGAGTAAACTGCTGTTGATGACTGTCGATCGCATCATGCGAAAACATCATCTGGAACTCTCACAGGCAGAAACTCTGGTTCCGGCACTGCTGTCAAATCTGCGGCTGGCCCGGTTGCTGGAATGTTCGCAGATCCTGATCACCGGACTCAATCTGCGTGACGCTCTGCTTCAGGGAATGCTGCGGTCAAACGACTGGTCGACCGACTTCTGCGATCAGGTGGTCAATTCCGCCACCGAACTGGCCCGCCGCTATCAGGTCGATCTGCAGCATGCGCGGCATGTCGCCAGACTGGCGCGAACATTGTTCCGTTCGCTGCAGTCTGAGCACCGGATGGACGCCCGTTGCGAAACGCTGCTGTATGTTGCGGCGCTGCTGCATGAGATTGGTCTGTTTGTGGGCGTCTCCGGCTACCACAAACATTCACACTATTTGATTACACACAGCGAACTGTTTGGATTGAATGAGCAGGATCAGCAGCTGGTCGCCATGATCGCACGCTACCATCGCCGGGCGGCACCAAAACCAACGCATGAATTGTTCGCGCGACTGGATCGCGACAATCGGGTTGTTGTGTCACGTCTGGCGGGGATTCTGCGCGTGGCCGTGGCACTTGATCATACCGGCAGTCAGCGCGTACATGATATCGAATGTACCATCGAACGACACCGGCTGGTCATCAGCGTCAAGAATTCTGCCGGCGACCTGTCACTGGAACGGATGGAGCTGCGGCAGAAATCCCTGCTGCTGGAAGATACGTTCGGACTCAGCGTGCTGCTGCGTGAGGCACCGCGATAATCTGTCTGATCATCCTGGAATGAACTAATGTCTGACACTCAGAATCTGTTGACCAATCGTGAATTGAGCTGGCTGGAATTCAACCAGCGAGTGCTGGATGAAGCATGTGATCCTTCCGTTCCGCTGCTCGAACAACTGCGGTTTCTGGCCATCACGGCGTCGAATCTGGACGAGTTCTTTATGGTGCGCGTTGGCAGCCTGCTGACAGCGATCCGTGCCGGAGAAACAGAGAACGATCCCTCCGGAATGTCTCCGCTGGAACAGATCAACGCCATCAGCATCCGCACACAGAAGATGGTCGCCGATCAATACCGCATTTATCTGCAACAACTGGAACCACAACTGGCGGAGGCCGGCGTTCGCCGGCGGCGAATCAATGAACTGAATGATCGCCAGCTCGATTTCGTGGACACTGTTTTTCAGGAACAGATCCAGGCCGTCCTGACACCGATTGCGGTGCATGATCCGTCGCGCTTCCCGCTGCTGTTCGGCCGAACGGTCAATGTCGTGGTGCAATTGAAAGGTAAGTCTGCCGCTGAACCGTGGCGGTTCGCCGTGATACCTTTTGGACGATTTGATCTGCGGTATATCACCCTCCCCAGTATCGGCGGATATGAGTTTATCCTGACTGAAGACGCCATCGCGCTGATGGTCCGGAAATTTTTTCCTGGCGAAGAAATCCTCGCGACCGTTCCGTTTCGAGTCACTCGTAATGCGGATCTGACCGTCAGTGATGAAGACGGGGCCGATCTTCTCGCGGAGATGGAAGATGTCCTGGATGATCGTAAAGACAGCTTCTGCACTCGGCTGGAAATCACCGACAATGTGACGCGCCCCATTCTGGAATTTCTTAAAACACTGCTGCGCGTGGGTGAACGGGATGTCTTTCTCGTCCCCGGGCCCGTGGGCCTCAGTGAACTCATGCAGTTGTCACAGGTGAGTGGATTTGATCAGCATTTGTACCCTAACTGGACGCCCTGCGCTTCGCCCGGACTTCACTCTTCAGAATCGATTTTCGATACCATGAAGTCCCAGGATGTACTGCTGCATCATCCTTACGAATCGTTTGAACCCATCCTGCGATTGTTGTCGGAAGCAGCGGATGACCGCGACGTGGTTGCCATCAAGCAGACGCTGTATCGCACCAGCCGCAACAGTCCGATCGTGAAGTCACTCGTTCGAGCTGCCGAAAATGGCAAAAACGTCACGGTGATTGTGGAACTCAAGGCGCGTTTCGATGAAGCGCGGAATATTGAATGGGCCCGGCAACTGGAACACAGCGGAGTTCAGGTGATCTACGGCGTCCGCGGTCTGAAGACACACGCCAAAGCCTGCATCATCGTCCGCCGGGAGCCGCAGGGGTTTCAGCGATATTGTCACTTCGGAACGGGAAATTATAACGAAATCACTTCTCGGTTTTACACGGACATCAGCCTGCTCACCTGTAATCGCGACCTTGGAAACGATGCCATCAGCTGGTTCAATGCGGTCACTGGATCATCCCAGATCCAGCCATTTTCCCAGATTGAGTCCGCACCCATCGGCTTGCGCGAAAAACTTTTGGAAATGATTCAGGTGGAAACAGAACGCGCGAAAAACGGTGATCGCGGTCATATCATGGGCAAACTGAATTCACTGGCGGACCCTGGCATGATTGCCGCGTTTTATGAAGCATCGCAGGCGGGTGTGGAAATCGAACTGAGTATCCGCGGCGTCTGTTGCCTGCGGCCCGGCGTGCCGGGTCTGAGTGAAAACATCACCGTGACCAGTGTCATCGATCGATTTCTGGAACATGCCCGGATCCTCTATTTTCATCACGGCGGCGATGAACGCGTCTTTATCTCCAGCGCCGACTGGATGCCCCGTAATCTCGATCGCCGGATCGAACTGCTCGTCCCGATTCTGGACGACGCCTGCAAACGACGAGTCATCAATATTCTCAGAACCTGCCTCCGCGACAACATGAAAGCCCGCACACTGACACCAGTCGGCTCGTTTCTTCCCCCCGTCGGTTCGCCGACTCGTCCCTACCGCAGCCAATTGGAATTTCAACGCCGTGCCCGGGAAGCCGCTGAAAATGCCTTTGAACGCAATCGCACTACTTTTGTCCCCGTGGAGCCCAACCACTGATCTTTGAAAAAATGCGGCCGCCTCGATGCTCCTGTGGCGGTGGTGCCGATTTTGACGAAAAGATCCCTGACAACTGACTGTCGCAGCCCGATTATCTTGCCGGATATGTTGATTCAGCAGATTCCCACGCGATCACTTTGTCGGATTCGCAGGAAGAGATAACGACGGACTTCGACTTAGACTCCGACTTTTTTGTTGTGATCCCCGGGAAAACTGCGATAAACTCCCTGATCCCTGCGGAGATATTGCGTTTTTCTAAAAACGGAGCATTTCGCCGCCGGTTGTTCGGCAGTTGACTCTCTTTAAGTCGCAGTGGTCTGGAGTTTTTTCATGAATATACGCTTTTCAATTCTCGGACGATCGCTCCTCATCCTCGCGACTCTGACCGGAGCCGTGACGATCTCCTCTGTTTCAGAAGCCGGATCCAGAAAATCCGAAGCTCGCAAGCCTGTCATCACAAAACCAAAGTTCGACCCGACCGCAGAAAAGGTTGAATTCTTTGAGGGTATTGACGACGGTGTCATTGAGACACGATATGTCCCCAAGGGGTCCACAGGTGGATTCATTCTGGTGACGAATACAACGACGGAACCCCTGACCGTCGAATTGCCACAGGCTTTTGTCGCCGTCCAGGTGCTGAAGCAAATGGGTGGCATGGGCGGCGGAATGGGTGGCATGGGCGGTGGCATGGGTGGTATGGGCGGTGGTATGGGCGGCGGGATGAGCCAGAGTACCGGCGGCGGCATGGGCGGCATGGGTGGCGGAGGAATGGGCGGAATGGGCGGCGGAGGCATGGGTGGTATGGGTGGCGGAGGAATGGGCGGCGCTGGCGGTGGCGGCGGATTCTTTTCGATCCCACCGGAACGCACCGTTCGAGTACCTTACGTGTCCGCGTGCCTGAATCATGGCAGGCCAGATCCTTCGCCTCATCTGGACTATAAGCTGATCCCCGTCGAAGAATACACGAAAGACGAAGTCCTGGGTGAACTCATTCGCATGGTGGGCACAGGACGCGTAAACCAGCATTCGGCTCAGGCAGCCATCTGGAATCGCACCGACAACATGAACTGGCAGGCCCTGGCGTCGAAGAGTGTGCGGGGGATCCTGAGTGTCGATTATTATTTTAATCCCCAGAACATCCTGGAAGCTCAAATGCTGATGGCGACCGCTGAAGGGCACGTCCGCGAGAAGGCCCAGGCTGCAGACGACGCCGGGACGAACGAATCAGCTTCGGCGCGAGTTCGCTAGACACCGGACGAGTTTCTCGCCGTAAATCCTCAGATAAGTCCTGCAAATTAGCAGGACTTATTTTTTGGGCGTCTCTGGCGAAAATCCATCAGGTTCAGTCGATTCATAAAGCCGCGCGAGAGGCACGAGCAGTACCTCCAGTTCTTGCAGGAATTCTCCTTCTGTCATTTCCGTCTGACGCCGCCGCAGTTCTTCGAGCTGTGCTTCGAGCTCGTCACGAAGCTGCCGTTGTTCCGGTGTCAGCCGTCTTTCCTCCTCGCTGCGAATCAGGTACCAGCGGGCCGCTTCAGAACCGTCAATCTGATCGGCATTCTTGAGATTCGCTTTCGGCCGATCCAGATCATAAGCGTCAGCTCGTGTGCCTTTGCCGTCGCCGTTGTCATCCAGCAATGCATGTTCCGTCGCAAGGCGCCCCTCAGAGGCATAGAAATCCGCAGTCCGCCGTGAAGCAAATAACCAGGCCTCAAGCAATGATGTCTGTCCATCACGATTGATGTCAGCCTCGAGACCGCTGATCGCCTGAGACATCGCATCCCCGAAGCGTGAATACTGAATCTGGTTTCCGTCTTTTGTCGCGCTGATCACAATCCGCCCGGGGGCTGACAAGGCGTTCAGAAATGGCGCAGAACATGATGCACACGCGATGAAGGCAAGCGGGCGTTTTGCTGGTCGCAGGAGTTCAGCTAATTTTTCTGCGGACATATCAGGCCCATTCAGATTCAAACGTGCCGTGCGACC